>JAUNRZ010000004.1:38238-41328 GCA_030539455.1 Paracoccus sp. (in: a-proteobacteria)
GATGCGGTCAGCTGATCGACGGCGCGCAGATCGCCGTAATCCAAACTGACATCCTGAAACTCGATCGCCGCCATGCGTCGCGTCAAACCACGGCAATATGACAGTGATATGACAGTCGGGGGCGCTTAAAGCCGGTTGATCGGCACCTTGAAATAGGCGGTCCCGTTTTCCTCGGGCTCGGGCAGATGGCCCGCGCGCATATTCACCTGAAGCGATGGCACGATCAGGCGCGGCATATCGAGCCCGGCATCGCGGCTTTCGCGAAAGGCGATGAAATCCTCGCGCGTCTTGCCGCCGCCGACATGGATATTATGCGCCTTTTGCTGCGCGACGGTGCTTTCGTAAAGCACGCCGCGCCCCTCGGGCGGGTAGTCGTGGCACATGAAAAGCCGCGTCTCGGGCGGCAGCGACAGCACCCTCTGGATGCTGTCGTAAAGAACGCCCGCATCGCCGCCCGGAAAATCCGCGCGCGCGGAGCCCGCATCGGGCATGAACAGCGTATCGCCGATAAAGGCCGCATCGCCGATGATATGGGTCATGCAGGCCGGCGTGTGGCCCGGCGTGTGGAGCGCAAGCGCCTCGAGATTGCCGATGCTGTAGCGATCGCCATCCTCGAACAGGCGGTCGAACTGGCTGCCATCGCGGGCGAATTCGGTCCCCTCGTTGAACACCTTGCCGAAGGTGCGCTGCACCTCGGTGATCTCGGCGCCGATCCCTATCTTGCCGCCCAGCTTTTCCTGAATATAGGGCGCGGCGGACAGGTGGTCGGCGTGCACATGGGTCTCGATCAGCCATTCGAGCCGCAGCCCTTTTTCGCGGATGAAAGCGATGATCCGGTCGGCCGATTCGTGGCTGAGCGTGCCGGCCGCATAGTCGATATCCATGACCGAATCGACGACCGCGCAGGCATCCGAGCCGGGATCGGCGACCACATAGGAAAACGTGTTCGAATCGTCGTCGAAGAACGCCTCGATCAGCGGGGCGACAGGCGCGGGAAGATTGAGCTGCATCGCATTTCCTTTCGGCGCGTTTCATCAGACAGGCACAATATATTCTGCCGGACGCATATTTGAACCCTGAATATTGCCGCACCCCGTCCCGCCGCGCCGCGCCTCGCATAAAAAAAGCGGCGGCCGTGGGGCCACCGCGAGGTGCTGCCAGTTCTGCGGCGCTTTCTCGCCGCTATCGCTCGCTTGGCTGTGACGCCTTTGCTGCCGAGGGCACCGCGGGCCCTCTCAAGACGCGGCCGTCGCCGGATGCTTACGCGCCGGCGCGGCGATTATTCCGCGCGCCCGCCCGTTTTTCGCGCAGGGCTCTCGAGCCGCCCCCGCCCCATCAGGCGCAAGACCGCGCGCCGACCGGCGACCAGAAGCGGATAGACCAGCCTCGCGCGGCCCGGCGCGGCGAAAAGACGACGCATCAGCCCCCAGAACCCGCCCGGACGGGCCAGCATCAGCAGCAGCGCCATCGCATCCGCGCCGTAATAAATCCGCCCGTCATGACGCACCGCCATGCCGCGATCGAGGTCCAGCCCCGCGCCGATCTCTCCCGCGCGCGGATCGCCGCCGCGCGCGTCGATCAGATCGACCTCGCCCGCGCGGCGCAGCGCGACCATCTTCGTGAAATCGGTGCAGAACGGGCAGGCGCCGTCATAAACGATCTCGATCATCTTATTTCCCTCGCGCAAGGAATAACGCGCGCGGCGCGGCGTTATTCCCCCTATAACAGCGCGGAGGTGTCACATGAAACGCTTGTCGCAGCCCGTCTCGATTCAATCGCTTGCGTTCTTTCGCGCGGCGTTTGGCGCGCTGCTTGTCTGGGATTGCTGGCGGTTCATCAAATATGACCGCATCACCCGTTATTGGGTCGAGCCCGATCTGCTGTTCCCCTATCCCGGTTTCGGCTGGCTGACCCCCCTGCCCGAGCCGTGGATTCACTATGCCTGGGCGGCGGTCGGCATCTCCGCGTTCTGCGTGATGCTCGGCCTCTTCTACCGGATCGCGATTATGTCTCTTGTGGTCCTTTTCAGCTATTTCTTCCTGCTCGACCGAACCGAGTATCTCAATCACTTCTATCTCGTGATCCTGCTGGCCGCGCTGCTGACCGTCATGCCCGCCCATCGCGCCTATTCAGTCGATGCGTGGATGTGGCCGCAGATTCGATCGCAGACAGTGCCTTACGCCGCGCCCTTCATGCTCAAAGCGCAGATGGAGATCATGCTCATCTACGCGGGCCTGGTGAAGATCACCCCTGACTGGCTGGCCGGCCAGCCGCTCGAGATCTGGCTGCGCGCGGCCGAGCCGGGGATTTTCGGCTTTCTCTTCCAATATGACTGGTTTTTCCCGCTGGCGAGTTGGGGGACGATCGCGCTTCATGTGCTGGGGGCGCCGCTGCTTTTGTGGCACCGCACAAGGCTTGCGATTTTCCTGATATACTGCGCGTTTCACATCTCGAACGCGTTTTACTTCAATATCGGCATTTTCCCGTGGATGACGATTGCGGCGACGACAATCTTTTTCGCGCCCGACTGGCCCGAGCGGTTGCTGCGCCGCCTGCGCGGCCTCGCCACGCCGCCACCGCGCGCGGCGCCGGCAGGCCGGCCCCTGCCCCGCGCCGTTCTGGCCGCGATGGCGGTCTGGCTTGCGGTGCAGATGTTCCTGCCGGTGCGCGGCGTGCTTTTCCCCGACAGCGAGATCCGTTGGTCCGGCGAGGGGCACCGCTTCAGCTGGCGGATGCGCATTTACGATCGCGAGGCCGAGGGCACGTTCTTTGTGCTCCTGCCCGGCGATCACAGCCAGATCTGGATCATCGACCCGCGCTCGCGGCTGACGCAGCGGCAGGTCTCGAAGATGCTGCCCCGCCCCGATCTGATCCACGCTTTCGCGATGGCGCTTGAGAGCGAATGGCAGGCGGCGGGGTATGACGACGTGATCGTGCGCGCCGATATTCGCAAATCGCTCAACGGGCGGCCCTACCAGCAATTCGTCGATCCGATGGTCGATCTGACCGAGGTGAAGCTGCGCGCGCTGCGCAGCAATGACTGGGTGCTGCCGCTGGAGATCCCGGTCTGGGGCGCGCGCGACAATGCCG
>JAUNRZ010000001.1:0-21819 GCA_030539455.1 Paracoccus sp. (in: a-proteobacteria)
TCGCGGTTCAGGCGGTGGCCGATGCGCATATAATGGTCCATCGGGTCCATACCCAACGCATCCACGTCCGGGTAATTCTCGCGATACCAGTCGGCGTCAAAGAAGCCAGAGGCGGTCAGATCACGGATGTTCTGTTCGGTCGGTTCCATCGCTCTCAACCCGTCAGATCACATTTTATCACGAATGATCTTTTGCATACTGAGACGTTCAGTTTCAACTGGAGATTGCCGCGCCGCAGCGTCTTTTGAGCGCCTCTCACCCCATCCTGCCCGCCCTACAACTCATCTGGCGCCCGGCATTCCTTTCGTGCTACCGGTATTTTGAGCTTGAAATATCGACCCGGCGGAGGAGACGAGATGAAAGACGACAATCGGTTCAACTGGGAAGACCCTCTGCTGCTTGAAGACGAGCTCTCGGAGGAAGAGCGGATGATCCGCGATTCGGCGCGCGCCTATGCGCAGGACCGGCTCGCCCCGCGCGTCCGCGACGCGTTCCAGAACGAAGAAACCGACCCCGAGATTTTCCGCGAGATGGGCGCTCAGGGCCTGCTTGGCGTCACCATCCCCGAAGAATTCGGCGGGATCGGAGCGGGTTATGTCGCTTACGGTCTGGTCGCGCGCGAGGTCGAGCGTGTCGATTCGGGCTATCGCAGCATGATGTCGGTCCAGTCCTCGCTCGTGATGCACCCGATCAACGCCTATGGCTCGGACGAGCAGCGGCGCAAATACCTCCCGAAGCTGGCCTCGGGCGAGTGGATCGGCTGTTTCGGGCTGACCGAGCCGGACGCGGGCTCGGACCCGTCCAGCATGAAGACGCGCGCCAGAAAGACCGATAGCGGCTATGTGCTGTCGGGCGCGAAGATGTGGATCACCAACTCGCCCATCGCGGATGTGTTCGTCGTCTGGGCGAAATCGGACGCACATGACGGGAAAATCCGCGGCTTTGTGCTTGAGAAGGGGATGAAGGGGCTCACCGCGCCGAAGATCGAGGGCAAGCTGAGCCTGCGCGCATCGGTCACCGGCGAGATCGTGATGGACGGGGTCGAGGTCGGTGAGGACGCTTTGCTGCCCAATATCTCGGGCCTCTCGGGGCCGTTCGGCTGTCTCAACCGGGCGCGGTTCGGGATTGCCTGGGGCGCGATGGGGGCGGCAGAATCGTGCTGGCACGCGGCGCGGCAATATGGGCTCGACCGCGTGCAGTTCGGCAAGCCTTTGGCGCAGACGCAGCTTCACCAGCTCAAGCTCGCGAATATGCAGACCGAGATCACGCTGGGCTTGCAGGCCGCCTTGCGGGTCGGGCGGCTGTTCGATGAGGGCCGGATGGCGCCCGAGATGATCAGCCTGATCAAGCGCAACAATTGCGGGAAGGCGCTCGATATCGCGCGGATGGCGCGGGATATGCATGGCGGCAACGGGATTTCGGATGAATACCCGGTGATGCGCCATATGATGAATCTCGAGACGGTGAACACCTATGAGGGAACGCATGACGTCCACGCCCTGATCCTCGGGCGCGCGCAGACCGGGCTTCAGGCGTTTTTCTAGACCGTTCGCGGGGCCCGAACGCGGCGTTCCGGGCCGGCTTCTTTCAGCCTCGGATGAGCGGCCCAATATAGCGGGCAGGGCGGCCCCGGCGGGCCGCCACGCTCGAAGGAGGCGGCTTGATGAACGGGGAAAGGGAAATCGCTGAAATCACGCTTGATGTCCGCGATCTGGACCGGGTCGCGGCGTTTTATCGCGATGTGATCGGGCTTGCCTTGATCTCGGAAAGCGACGGCTCCGTGCAGCTTGGCGCGGGCGATGACGCGTTTCTGACCCTTCGCGCGCGTCCGGGCGCTGCGCCGCGCAGGGCCGATCAGCCGGGCCTTTACCACACCGCCTTTCTGCTGCCGAACCGTGCCGCGCTTGGCGGCTGGCTGCATCACGCGGCGCGGGATCAGATCGAACTTGACGGCGCCTCCGATCACGGCGTCAGCGAGGCGCTTTATCTCACCGACCCCGAGGGGAACGGGATCGAGATTTACGCCGATCGCCCCGCGAGCGAATGGCAGCGCCGGGGCGCGCGTGTCGAGATGACCACCAAGCCGCTTGATCTGCGCGATGTGATGGCGGCGGGCGATCGATGGCAGGGCGCGCCGGCGGCAACGCGGATCGGGCATGTCCATCTCGCGGTCGCGGATGTCGGCGCGGCGCGGGCGTTCTTTACCGAAACGCTCGGGCTGACCGAGACGTTTGATGCGCCATCAGCCGCTTGGTTCGGATGGGACGGCTATCACCACCATTTCGCCGCCAATAGCTGGCACAGTGCCGGCGCGAGGCGGCCCGAGGCGCCGCATACCGGGCTGGCCGAGATCACCCTGCGCGGCATCCACCTGCCGAAGGGTTTGACCGGACCCGACGGCGTCATTTACAGGGGCACAGCATGAGCGAGACCAACCTCGAGAGCCGCAATTCGCTTCCGCCAGAGCTGAAATTCCTGCTCGAGCAGCACCCGCGCGAGACCTGGCGCTCGGGGCAGCTCAAGGGGCTGGGCCGCACATGGCTCGCCATCCACGGCAATTTCCGCGACACGGTGACGCGGATGTCGGCGCAGCTTGACGCGGTGCGCGAGACGGGCACGTTTGCGCCCGCCTTTGCCGGGCGGTTCGCGCATGAGGCGTCGGGCCTGCTCGGCCATCTGAACGCCCACCACGCGATCGAGGATGACCATTATTTCCCGATCTTTCAGCACGCCGAGCCTCGCCTTGTGCGCGGCTTCGAGATCATGGATGCCGACCACCACGTCATCCACGACGCGATCGAGCGTTTCGCCGGCGAGGGCAACCAGTTCCTGCAAAAGATCGGCCGCGCCGAGGGCGCCCCTGATGCGGCGCAATCCTTCGCGGTTGACCGGATGGCGGAGGAGCTTTCAGGCTTCACGCGGCTCTTGCGCCAGCACCTCGCCGATGAGGAGGATCTTGTCATCCCGCTCATCCTTGAAAAGGCCGAGCTTGGCTGAACGCTCTGGTCTTGGCGGGTAAAATCCCTATGACTGGGGACAAATTGCGAGGCCGACATGAGCATACATCTTTATCGCAACGACCTGCCCGAGGGGCTCGATCTTGGGCCGGTCGTCGCCATTGATACCGAGACGATGGGGCTCGACCCGCGCCGGGACCGGCTTTGCCTGGTGCAGATGTCGGGCGGGGACGGCGACGCGCATCTCGTGCAGATCATGCAGGGCCAAGAGGGCGCGCCGCGCCTTGCCGCGATGCTGGCCGATCCGGGCGTCGAAAAACTGTTTCATTTCGGCCGGTTCGACATCGCGATGCTGGAAAAACATATCGGCCCGCTTGCCGGTCCGGTCTGGTGCACCAAGATCGCCTCGAAGCTGGTGCGGACATATACCGACCGGCACGGGCTCAAATATCTGCTGCAAGCCCTTGTAGAGACAGACATTTCCAAGCAGCAGCAGACCTCGGACTGGGGCGCCGAGGAATTGACTCAGGCGCAACTGGAATATGCGGCGTCGGACGTGCTTTATCTGCACGCTTTGCGGGACAAGCTGGCGGCGCTGCTGGAACGCGAGGGGCGCAGCGCGCTCGCCCGGCAGATTTTCGACTTCCTGCCGGTCAGGGCGCGGCTCGACCTGATGGGTTGGGGGGATGAAAACGACATCTTCCATCACTAGATAGCCGCCATGAACGCATATCTTCAAAGCGCGCAGCGCGTGATCGACACCGAAGCGCAGGGCCTGAACGCACTGCAACAAAGCCTGAGCGCCGAGGGCGGCGCGCTTGGCCCGGCATTCGGCGCCGCGATCGAGCTGATCCTTGCCGCAAAGGGGCGCGTGATCGTCTCGGGGATGGGAAAATCGGGCCATATCGGGCGCAAGATCGCCGCGACCTTCGCCAGCACCGGCACCCCTGCGCAGTTCGTTCATCCCGGCGAGGCGAGCCACGGCGATCTGGGTATGGTCACTTCGGGCGATGTCGTGCTGCTGCTGTCCAATAGCGGCGAGACGCCTGAAATCGCTGACATTATCGCCCATACGCGGCGCTTTTCGATCCCGCTGATCGGGGTTGCGTCGCGCGAGGGCTCGACGCTGCTACGCCAGTCGGATGTCGCGCTGCTGCTGCCGCCGATGACCGAGGCGTGCGGGAACGGGATCGTGCCGACCACCTCGACGACCGTGACGCTCGCGCTTGGCGATGCGCTTGCGGTCGCGTTGATGGAGCATCGCAAGTTCACGCCCGAACATTTTCGCACCTTCCACCCCGGCGGCAAGCTTGGCGCAAAGCTCTCGCGCGTCGGCGATCTGATGCATGACGAGATGCCACTTGTGGCCGAGGACGCGCCCATGTCCGAGGCGCTGCTTGTCATCAGCCAGAAGGGCTTTGGCGTGACCGGCGTGACCGACTCGGACGGGCGGCTCAGCGGGATCATCACCGACGGCGATTTGCGGCGACACATGGACGGGCTGCTGGATCGCAGCGCGGCCGAGGTGATGACGCGCGCGCCGCGTTCCATCGCGCCCGACCAGTTGGCCGAGGCGGCCCTCGCCGAGATGCAGGCGCGCAAGATCACCTGCCTTTTCGCGCTCGAGGCGGACGGCAAGCCTGCCGGCATTCTTCATATCCACGACTGCCTGCGCGCCGGGATGGTGTGATGCTGCGCTCGCGCATCGTGGCGTGGCTGCGTGTGCTGCTGCCGCTTGCCGCGCTTGTGATCCTCTCGACGTTGTTTCTGGCCGGGCGGCGGCCCGACCCGGATGCGGCGATCCCCTATGCCGAGGTCGATGCAGAGGAACTGGCGCGCAACCCTCGCATGACCGCCCCCGATTTCGCGACCATGACCGAGGACCGCTCCGAGCTGACCTTGCGCGCCGACCACGCGACGCCGGATGGCGAGGGGGGCGGCGCCTCCAGCGGGTTGCGCCTGACATGGCGCGCTGCGGACGGGCTCGCGGCCGACATGACGGCGCCCGATGCGCGCTATGCGGGCGATCTGCTCACACTCGCGGGCGGGGTGCGGATGACCACATCGGATGGCTGGGCCCTCACCGCGCCGGAGCTGAGCGCCGACACGCTCTCGGCGCGGATCGAGGCCGGCGGCGGGCTGGACGGGATGGCCCCGATGGGCCGCTTTCGCGCCGATCACATGGAAATGAGCCGCGACGAAGCGGGCGATCATGTTCTTAATTTAACCGGCGGTGTGCGTCTGATATACCAGCCCTGAACCAAAACCGGAGCCTGACCCATGCGCAACCTTGCCCCGCTTTTTCTGATCGCCGCCCTGCTGGCCGCCCCGGCCAGCCACGCGCAATCGGTGGCCTTTGGCGGGATCAGTGCGGATATCTCGGCCCCCGTCGAGGTCGAGGCGGATAACCTGACCGTCAATCAAAGCACCGGGCAGGCGGAATTTTCCGGCAATGTCAGTATCATACAGGGCGAGATGCGTCTTTCTGCGCAGCGCGTGCGGGTCAATTACGCGGCGGGCGGGCAGCAGCGGATCGAGACGCTGGAAGCCAGCGGCGATGTCACATTGGTGAACGGGCCCGAGGCGGCCGAGGCGCAGAACGCGGTCTATAATGTCGCCAGCGGCACCATCACGCTGACCGGCGATGTGCTGATGACGCAGGGCGAAAACATCCTCGCCGGTGAGCGGATGGAGGTTAATCTGCGCGACGGGACCGCTGCGGTGTCGGGGCGTGTGCGCTCGGTCATCCAGCCGGGCGGGAATTGATGGCGCCCGCACAAGCTGCCCGGCCGCGCGGCGGGCTTGATGTCCGCAACCTGCGCAAATCCTACAAGAAGCGGCCGGTGATCCGGGACGTTTCGGTCGATCTCGCCCGCGGCGAGGTGGTGGCGCTGCTTGGGCCGAACGGGTCGGGCAAGACGACCTGTTTTTACTGCATCGCGGGGCTGGTCGCGCCCGATGCGGGGCAGGTGCTGATCGACGGGCAGGACGCGACCGCCTTGCCGATGTATCGCCGCGCGCGGATGGGGATCGGCTATCTGCCGCAGGAAATGTCGATCTTTCGCGGCCTCACGGTCGAGCAGAACATCATGGCCATCCTCGAAGTCGCGATCCCCGATTCGCACCGCCGGCGCGAGCGGCTCGAGGAATTGCTGGGCGATTTTTCGATCGGCCATATCCGACACGCCTCGGCGATGGCGCTTTCGGGGGGCGAGCGGCGCCGCGCCGAGATCGCCCGCTGTCTCGCCGCCAGCCCCTCGTTCCTTCTGCTCGACGAGCCCTTTGCCGGCGTCGATCCCATCGCGGTCGGCGAGATCCGCCATCTGGTGCATGATCTGAAAACGCGCGGGATCGGCGTTCTGATCACCGATCACAATGTCCGCGAGACGCTCGGTATCGTGGACCGCGCCTATATTCTGCACGACGGGCACGTGCTCATGTCCGGTTCGACCGACGAGATCATCGCCGATTCGCGGGTGCGCGAGGTTTATCTGGGCGATACCTTCTCGATGAGCTGAGCCCGCCCGCACAAGCGATCGCCGTGACGCAGCGGCGAAAGGCGCACGCCTGCGCCATGACCGTTGACACGGGGCATGGGCTGTCACCAAATTGAAAGAAGGGCGCAATTTTCCGCGCCCTGCCACACCCGCGCGGGCCGCCCGGCCCACGGCCGAGCCCCGCTCGGGCAAATGATGAGGAGTGAAAATGCGCTATACCATCAGCGGAAAGCATCTTGACGTGGGCGACGCGTTGACGAGCCATGTCAAATCCGAACTTGGCGAGACGATCGAGAAATACTCGCAACGTCCGACCGATGCTGCCGTGGTCTTTTCCAAGGATGCGCATCAGTTCCTTTGCGATGCTCTGGTGCATCTGTCCTCGGGGCTGACCGTCCAGGCAAAGGGGCACGACACCGAGATCTATGCCGCGTTCGAGGCCGCCCGCGAAAAGATGGACAAGCAGCTTCGCCGCTACAAGCGCCGGCTGAAGGACCACCACAAGGACCGCGCCGCGCCGGTGGAATATGCGGCGGCGGACAGCTATGTGCTGCCGGCCGACGAGGATGAATGGGAAGCGCAGGACGATGCCGGCCTTCAGCCGATCATCATCGCCGAGATGGAAACCCGCGTGCCGACGCTTTCGGTCGGCGATGCTGTCATGCAGCTCGAGCTGGCAGGAACGCCGCTTCTGGTGTTCCGGAACGAAAAACATGGCGGGGTGAACGTCGTTCATCGCCGCGATGACGGCAATATTGGCTGGATCGACCCGCGCAATATCAAGTAAGGCTGCCAGTGGCAGCGCCCGGCCCGGCGGATGCGCGGGCCGGGGACCGAAGGACAGATGATGAAGATCAGCTCGATCGTTCAGCCGAACGCGGTGCGCACGCTGCCGCAGCCGACCTCGAAAAAGCGGCTTTTCCACGACATGGCCGAGCTGGCGCATCAGCTTTACGGGCTCGAGGCGAGCCAGGTGCTGGACGCCTTGCAGGAACGCGAGACGCTTGGCCCGACCGGGGTGGGCAACGGCGTCGCGCTGCCCCATGCGCGGCTGCACGGGCTCGACCGGGTGGTGGGGCTGTTCTTCCGGCTCGACAAGCCGCTCGATTTCGACGCGGTGGACCGCCAGCCGGTCGATCTGGTGTTCGGGCTCTTCGCGCCGAAAGGCAGCGGGGTCGATCACCTCAAGGCGCTCGCGCTCGTCTCGCGCACGCTCCGCGATGAAGAGCTGCGCGGCAAGCTGCGCGCCAATGACGATCCCGCAGCGCTGCACGCGATGCTGACCTCGGGCGACGGCGCCGAAAGCTGACCGCTGCCGCGCGTTTTGTTGCGGCGCGCGGCGTGTTTCGTGCTAGGCTGCGTTGGCGATCAACGATGAGGTGCGATGATGAGCAAACATCTGGCCGACCGCCGCAACGAGGCGCCGCTGAGCCGCAAGACCGAGCTGTTTCTGGACCAAGACCGCGACGGAGCGCCCTCGGGCAGCACGATGCAGGTCATCCGCCGCCCGCGCGAGGCAAGCGCGGCTCGGGTCCGCGAATATGCGCGCATCGCGCGCGGCCATCAAAGCTGAGCGATCTTCCAGACCTTGCGCATCAGCCCGGGCAGATCGCGTGGGTTGAACGACGCGCGCGGGATCAGCAAGGCGCCCTGCGGTGCGGCCTCTAGCTGCGCGCGCCGCACCTCCATCGTCAGGGCGAAATGGGTGAAGACGTGGTGCGCCTCGCCCGCGATCTGCCAGTCGGCCTCGGCCGGCGGCGCGCGATTGGTGCCGTCCCATTCGCTGGACGGAAACGCGAGCGTTCCGCCAAGCAGCCCCTTGGCCGGCCGCCGTTCCAGCAGCAGGGCATCGCCGACCGATCCGACCCAGGCGATCCCGCGCCGCTGCGGCTTGGCGGGTTTCGGCGCGCGGCGCGGCAGATCGGCCGCGATCCCTGCCGCGCGCGCCGAACATTGCGCCGAAAGGGGGCAGATTGCGCAGGCCGGCCGGCGCGGCGTGCAGATTGTGGCGCCGAGATCCATCATCGCCTGCGCGTAATCTCCCGCACGGTTCTGCGGCGTCAGGCGCTCCGCCAGCCGCACCAGTTCGGGCTTGGCTGCGGGCAGGGGGGTCTCGACGCTGAAAAGGCGCGCAACGACGCGCTCGACATTGCCGTCCACGACGGTCTCGGGCAGATCGTAAGCAATCGCCGCAATCGCCGCGGCGGTGTAGGGCCCGATCCCCGGCAGCGCCAGAAGCGCCGCGCGATCGCGCGGGAACACGCCGCCCGACGCCGCGACCTCGCGCGCGCAGGCCAGCAGATTGCGCGCCCGCGCATAATAGCCAAGCCCCGCCCATTCGGCCATGACCGCCGCGTCATCCGCCGCGGCGAGCGCAAAAACATCGGGCCAGAGCGTGGTAAACCGCTCGAAATAGGCTTTGACGGCGGCAACGGTCGTCTGTTGCAGCATGATCTCGGACAGCCAGACGCGGTAAGGGTCAGCCGCCCCGCCGCCGGGCTTCACGCGCCAGGGCAGATCGCGCGCATGGCGGTCATACCAGGCCAGCAGATCGGGCGCGATCGCGGCGGGGCGCGGCGCGCTCTCACGCATGGATCACGGCTTTTTTCGCGGGCGCGTCTGGCAAGTCCGGCGTTCCTCGGTAAACTGGCGGCGCTTGTAGCACGGAACGGATCATGGCCAAGCCCCGAAAGCAGTCGATTCTGAACGATCAAAGCCCGGTGCGCCGCCGCCGCGGGTTCGAGCCGGCCGGCTCGATCCTCGGGGCACGGATCGGGCGCGCGGCGGAAGCGCGCGGGTTTGCGATCTCGCGCCTGCTCACCCAGTGGGAGGCGCTTGTCGGCCAGCAGATCGCCCGCAGCGCGCGCCCGGTGCGGGTCAGCCACGCGGGGCGCGAGGGGTTTGGCGGCACTCTGGTTCTGCTGTGCCAGGGCACCGCCGCGCCGCTGATCGAGATGGAGGCGCCGGCGATCCGCGAGAAGGTTAACGCGGTCTACGGCTACAATGCGATCGCGCGCATCCGCATCACCCAGACCGCGCCCGAGGGCTTTGCCGAGGCGCAGACGCCGTTCGCCGCCGCCCCGCGCGCGCCCGCGCCGCAGCCGCTGGACGATCCGCTGACCCGCGCGCGGTCGGAAAAGATGGTCGCGTCCTGCGCGGACCCGGATCTGCGCGCCGCTCTCGCCCGGCTCGCGGCGGCACGGATGGCGCGGCGCGCGCAATGAATACGAGATTTCTGATGAAAGGTGACGACATGAACTTCGATCCCACACGGATGATTGCGGCCGCGCTTGCTTGCAGCTTCGCGCTTGCCGCGCCCGGTTTCGCGCAAGACACCGCGCCCGCCGCCGAGACCGAGGCTGCGGCGCCTGCCGACGCGCAAAGGGAGCCGGCCGCAGGCGCAGAAGCCGAAGCGCCGTCCGAATATGTCGATGATATCATTCTGGGCGATCCTGAGGCGCCGCTGACAATCATCGAATACGCCTCGTTCACCTGTGTTCATTGCGCGAATTTCCACCGCGACACGTTCCCGACGCTCAAGGCCGAATATATCGACACCGGCCTCGTCCAGTTCATTCAACGCGATGTCTATTTCGATGCGCCGGGCCTTTGGGCCGGGGTGCTGGCGCGCTGCGGCGGGGACGAGAAATTCTATCCGGTGGCGGGGCTGCTGCTTGACCGGCAAGCCGAGTGGACGAGCGGCAACACCGCCGAGGACTACGCCAACGCGCTGCGCCGTCTGGGCGCGCAGACCGGCCTCAGCCAGGAACAGATCGACGCGTGCTGGGCCGATCAGGAAAAGACCGAGCGCCTGCTGCGCACCTTCCAGCGCAATGCCGAGGCCGACAACATCAACTCGACGCCGAGCTTCGTCATCAACGGCGAGCTGACCTCGAACCTGCCCTGGCCGCAGCTCAAGGAGAAAATCGACGCGGAGCTGGCCGAGCTTGGCGTCGATCCCGCGAGCGCCGGAAACTGAGCCCGTGACGGAGCGGGCGGCGCCTCTGGCCGGGCTGAAAGTCGTCGAGCTGGCGCGGATTCTGGCGGGCCCCTGGGCGGGCCAGATCCTTGGCGATATGGGCGCCGAGGTGATCAAGGTCGAAGCGCCCGGCGGCGATGACACGCGCCAATGGGGGCCGCCCTTCATCGAACAGGACGGCGCGCGCAGCGCCGCCTATTTCCATGCGGCCAATCGCGGGAAACGCTCCGTTATCGCCGATTTCCGCACCGGGCAGGGCCAGCAGAAGGTGCGCGATCTGATCGCCGGCGCCGATATCCTGATCGAGAATTTCAAGGTGGGGGGCCTTGCGAAATACGGGCTCGATTACGCCTCTCTGGCCGAGCTGAACCCACGGCTGATCTATTGCAGCATCACCGGCTTTGGCCAGACCGGCCCTTATGCGCACCGCGCGGGCTATGATTACATCATTCAGGGCATGTCCGGTCTGATGAGCATAACCGGGAGCCCGGACGGGCGCCCGCAGCGTGTCGGCGTCGCGGTGACGGACCTCTTTACCGGGGTTTATGCGTCCAGCGCGATCCTCGCCGCGCTCCACCAACGGGAGCGGACGGGGCGGGGGCAGCATATCGACATGGCGCTGCTCGATGTCGCTGTCTCGGTGATGGCCAATCAGGCGATGAACTACCTCTCGACCGGCGAGCCGCCGCAGCGGACCGGCAACCACCACCCCAATCTGGTGCCCTATTCGGTTTACGATTGCGCCGATGGCTGGCTGATCATCGCGACCGGGAACGACGCGCAATTCGGGCGGCTGTGCCATGTGCTGGGGCTGGGCGGGCTTGCCGGCGCGCCCGATTACGCAAGCAATGCCGACCGGGTGCGCAACCGCGAGGCGCTGGATGGGGCGCTGAATGCGGCGACGCGGGGCCGGGCTCGGGACGATTTACTCGCCGCGCTCGAGGCCGAGGGGATACCGGCGGGGCCGATCAACGATCTTGGCGATGTGTTCGCCGACCCGCAGGTGATCGCGCGCGGTATGCAGATCGCGCCGGGCGGAGTGCCAGGTGTGCGACTGCCTGTGCTGTTCTCGGATGCGGATCTGGCGCTTTCGCGTCCCTCGCCGCGACTGGGCGAGGGGGATGAGCGCGGCTGAGCTTTTTTTCGCGCCAAGGCCGAGCTGTGCGATCGTCGCGCTAAACCCTAAAAGACCTGATCGCCGCGCGCCTCGCGCCGCTCGAAATCGAGCCGCAGCGCGTTCGGGCCGGTCAGCACCAACCCGCGCCCGTCGCGAGCGATTCGGTCGGCGCGCGAAAGTGCCGCGAAATAGTCCGATTCGGCGCGCATCCGCCCCGGCTCGCACGCCATTTCCGTCGCGCCGATCTCACTGACCGCGAAATCGGGCGGGCTGGATGTCACGTTGCCGCTATAGACGTTGCACGGCCCAATGCCGGTCAGCCGCGCGCCGTCAAGCCGCAGGGACACGTCGAAATGATAGGGCACGCCGCCGACCGCCATCAGCTTCCAGTCAACGCCGTCGATGATTTCGGCCTCGTCCAGCTCGGGCGCAGCGCAAGCGGCGAGGGCGATGACGGCAGAGGCGGCAATGATGCTCGGGCGCATGGTAACCCCTTGTTTTCGCGATAGGTTAAAGGAAAACCCCCGCAGGCCGGCCCGCGGGGGTCTCTGATCTTGCGATTCGCGTCGCGTGCTTAAAGCGCGCCTTCGCGCTGTGCCTTTTTACGGGCCAGCTTGCGGGCGCGGCGCACGGCTTCGGCTTTCTCGCGCGCCTTCTTGACCGAAGGCTTCTCGAAATGCTGCCGCAGCTTCATCTCACGGAACACGCCTTCGCGCTGAAGTTTCTTCTTCAGGGCGCGGAGCGCCTGTTCGACGTTATTGTCGCGAACGTTCACCTGCATGTGGTTGTCACCACCTTCCTAGGTTAGAGTTGATCGAAATTGCAGGAAGCCGCCTTTTAGCGGCGCGCACAAGTTTTGTCCAGACCGGAGGACGCCATGACCGCCCATCCCCAGCAAGACACCAAGCAGCGACTGCTGGACGCTGCCATTTTGCATATCCCGTTCGAGGGGATGAACGATCGCGCATTGGCGGCGGCGGCGCGTGATCTGGGGCTGCCGGAGGATGCGGGGCGGGTCTGGTTTCCGCGCGGCGGGGCGAGCATCGCGGCCGAGATCCACCGGCAGGGCGATGCCGCGCTTGCCGCGTGGCTGGCCGACGCGCCGGCGGGGCGGATTCGGGACCGGATCACGGACGCGGTTTGGAAGCGGCTCGATCTGGCTGACCCCGAACTGGTCCGCGCCGCCGCGTCTGTTTTGGCGCTGCCGCAGAATTCGGCCTTGGGCGCGCGGCTGCTTTGGGGGACGGCGGATACGATCTGGAACGGGCTTGGCGATCGCTCGCGCGATGTGAACTGGTATTCAAAGCGCGCGACGCTTGCGGGCGTATATAGCGCGGTTGTGTTGTATTGGCTGGGCGACCACTCGGCCGGGCGGGCCGACACGCGTGCCTTTCTCGAACGCCGCATCGACGATGTGATGGGGATCGAGAAGATGAAGGCGCAGGCGCGGAAAATTCCCGGGGTAGAGGCGCTGACCGCGCTTGCGACGGGCTGGATCCGCGCGCCGGGCGCCGCCGAGGATGGCCCCGCCACTGCCGCGGAGGATGCAAGATGAACCTGCCGGACACGATGCGCGCCATCGAGATCACCGAGCCGGGAGGGCCCGAGGTCTTGCAAGAGGCGACGCGGCCCATCCCGTTGCCAAGCCATGATCAGATCGTCATCCGCCTGGCCTATGCCGGGGTCAATCGCCCCGATGTCTTTCAGCGCGCCGGCCATTACGCCCCGCCCGAGGGTGCGTCCGATCTGCCGGGGCTGGAAGGCGCGGGCGAGATCGTGGCGCTTGGCGCCGGCGTCACGCGGTGGCAGATCGGCGATCAGGTCTGCGCCCTGCTGCCCGGTGGCGGCTATGCCGAATACGCCGCCTGCCATCAGGACCACGCGCTGCCGATCCCCGAAGGCATGGCGCTGCGCGAGGCGGCCGCTTTGTGCGAGACCGCCTTCACGGTCTGGTCGAACGTGGTGATGCGCGGCGGCTTGCAGGCCGGCGAGCGGTTTCTGGTCCACGGCGGCAGCTCGGGGATCGGGACGATGGCGATCCAGATCGCGCGCAATCTTGGCGCTCGGGTCTGGGCGACGGCTGGCAACGCGGAAAAATGCGCGGCGATCGAGGATTTGGGCGCAAGTGCGATCAACTACCGCGATGAAGATTTCGTCCGCGCCATGTCCGAGGCGGGCGGTGCGCATCTGATCCTCGACATGGTGGGGGGCGATTATATCGCGCGGAACATCAAGGCGTTGCAGGACGATGGGCGGCTTGTTTTCATCGCCTTTCTTGGCGGGCCGAAAGCCGAGATAAACTTCTCGGCCGTCATGCGGCGGCGGCTGACGCTGACCGGCTCGACCCTTCGGCCGCAAAGCGATGCGGCCAAAGCCGCGATCGCGGCCGAGCTGCGCACCCATCTTTGGCCGATGATTGAGGCCGGCAAGATCCGGGTGCTGATCGACAGCGAGTTCGCCCTCGCCGATGCCGCCAAGGCGCATGAGCGCATGGAAAGCAGCGCCCATATCGGCAAGATCGTCCTGAATATCCGCGATCAGGCGGGCTATTAGAAGGACGGCCCGCACCATAAGGGACGATATCGCGCGTGGTGGGTCTATCATGCCTCCGGCGGGGATATTTGGGGACAAAAGAAGCGGTGATGAGCGCGCACCCCGGCCGGCGGGCAGGCCGGCAGGGTGCGGCTTCTTCTGTCGCGGCCATCGGCGTCCCCGCCTGTTCCGCCCTGTCCGTTTAGCACCCTAAACCTTAAGGCCCGGTTTATCGCCGCGCTTTTTTTGGGCGAAGATGCAGGCGGTCTAGCGGATCCGCTCCATAATCACGGAATCGCGCGCACAATCGCGGCGCGCGTCGATGCTACAGGCGCGCGGATCGAGATCCTTTGTCAGGCAGATGCGGACCTCGTAAAGATCCTGCCCGCGGCAGAGCACCGTGATCGCGTCGGGCTCGAGGCCGGGATTGGCGTCGATGAACGCATCCTCGATCAGGCGCGGCGAGAGCGAGATATCGCGCGCAAGATCTTGAAAATAGTTAGGAATCGTGATCGAATCGAAAGCCTCGCGCGAGGTGTCGTAATAGGCGGCAGCCGAGAGGCCCGAGCAGCGACCGTGCTTTTGCCACTGATACCATGCGAGCCCGCCCGAGCCCATGATATCCGCCATCGCCTGACTTTCGCGGCGCGCCGGGTCGCGTTCGGCGGTGCGGCAGTTTTCGGGCCAGCCGTCTTCGTAGTTCGGCCAAAGCCCATGCAGAACGAAGCCGAGATTGCGGCCCGGCGCGCATTGTTCTGCCTCGCGCCGATCGCCGGTCCGGGCGCACCAGGCCGGAGACCAGCTGAGCGACATCACGTAATAATCGAACTCGCCCGCGATATGGCGACCCCCGGATTGTGCCAAGGCGCCGCTGCCAAATAGCGCCGCCGCCAGAAAGATCGCTGCCCGCATCCTGCTCTCCGTTTGCTGCCGGCTGCGATTTTGCTCTTTTATCCGCGCGGCGGAAAGCCTATATTCCGCGCCAATTCCCCTGAAAACGTGAACTGGCACCCGCCGAAAGCCGTTTTCCCCGGCCGGGAAAGATATGCGAAGGAGTGATCCGATGAACAAACCTCTGATGGCCAAGGCGACCGCCGTTTGGCTGATCGACAACACCACGCTCAGCTTCAAGCAGATTGCCGATTTCTGCGGGATGCACGAGCTGGAAATTCAGGGCATCGCCGATGGTGATGTGGCGACCGGGGTGAAGGGGTTTGATCCGATCAGCTCGAATCAGCTCGATCAGGGCGAGATCGACAAAGGCGAGCAGGATCCGGCCTACAAGCTCAAGCTCAAGCACAACCCGGCATCCGAGGGCGAGGAAAAGCGGCGCGGGCCGCGCTATACGCCGCTGTCCAAGCGTCAGGACCGCCCGGCGGCGATTTTGTGGCTGGTGAAGTTCCATCCCGAGCTGGCCGATGCGCAGATCGCGCGGCTGGTTGGCACGACCAAGCCGACGATCACCTCGATCCGCGAGCGGACGCACTGGAACATCCAGAACATCCAGCCGATCGACCCGGTTGCGCTTGGCCTGTGCCGGCAAACCGAGCTGGACGCGGCCGTTCAGAAAGCCGCCAAGAAGCAGGGCACCGAAGGCGGCGTGATGAGCGATGATGAGCGGCGCAAGCTGGTCAGCACCGAGACCTCGCTCGCGATGGGCGCCGAGCCGCGTCTGCCGTCGTCGATGCAGGGGCTGGAGAATTTCACCCTCACCCGCGACGAAAAGCCCGAAGAGAAAGAGCTGGACGCGGACAGCCTCTTCAATCTCCCGAGCCGGGATGACGACGACGAGGACGATGACCGCTAGGCGCGCGTCCCGAGAATCGAAAAGGCCGGGCAATGCGCCCGGCCTTTTTGTTTTCTGTCAGGCGCGTCCGCGTATCGCCCTGACGCCCCATATCAAGATACAGGCGCCGATGATGCCGACGATGATCTGCCCGATGGCGGTCGTCGCGGTGCCGCCCATGACCAGCCGGAACAGCCAGTTGCCGAATGCGGCGCCGATGATACCCAGCACGATGTTAAGCAGGATGCCCGTATTCGTGCCCATGATGCGCGAGGCGATCCAGCCTGCGAGACCGCCGAGGATGATCGAGGCGATCAGTCCGAAACCTTCCATTTGTCCCTCCTGAACGAAGCGGGGTTCTGCCCCTTCGCATCGTTAATGCCCGACAGCCGCGCGGGTTCCGGCAATCAGATGGAAAGGCAGATATATTTCAGCTCGGTGAACTCATCGAGCCCGTGGCGCGAGCCCTCGCGGCCGAGCCCGGATTGCTTGACGCCGCCGAATGGGGCCACCTCGGTCGAGATGATGCCGGTGTTCACGCCCACGATCCCGTATTCCAGCGCTTCCTGAACGCGCGTCACCCGGCCGACATCGCGGGCGTAGAAATACGCGGCCAGCCCGAAGATCGTGTCATTGGCAAGCGCGATGGCCTCGTCCTCGGTCTCGAAGCGGAACAGCGGGGCGAGCGGGCCGAAGGTTTCCTCGCTTGCGACCTTCATCTCCTGCGTGACGCCGGTGACCACGGTGGGCTGGAAGAACGAGCCGCCCATCTCGTGCCGCTCACCCCCGGTCAGCACCTTGCCGCCGCCTTTGACGACGTCCTTGATATGCGCCTCGACCTTCTTGACCGCATCCGCGTTGATCAGCGGGCCGGTGGTCACGCCCTCTTCCAGCCCGTCCCCGACCGTCAGCCCCTCTGCCGCCTCGGCGAGTTTCTTGGCGAATCGGTCATAGACACCGGCCTGCACATAGATGCGGTTCGCGCACACGCAGGTCTGCCCGGCATTGCGGAATTTCGAGGCCATCGCCCCTTCGACCGCCGCGTCGAGATCGGCGTCGTCGAACACGATGAACGGCGCGTTGCCGCCCAGCTCCATCGAGCATTTCAGCACCTGATCGGCGGCCTGACGCAGCAGAATGCGCCCCACCTCGGTCGAGCCGGTGAAGGTCAGCTTGCGCACCAGGGGGTTCTCGCAGAACTCCATCCCGATATCGGACGAGCGCGACGAGGTAACCACGTTGAAGACGCCCTTGGGCACGCCCGCGCGCTCGGCCAGAACCGCGATGGCGAGCGCCGAAAGCGGCGTCTCGGCAGCCGGACGCGCGACAAAACCGCAGCCAACCGCAAGCGCGGGGCCGCATTTGCGGGTGATCATCGCGTTCGGGAAATTCCACGGGGTGATCGAGCCGACCACACCGATCGGCTGGCGAATCACCGTCAGCCGCTTGTCGGGCTGGTGGCCGGGGATCGTCTCGCCGTAAACGCGCTTGGCTTCTTCGGCGAACCACTCGATGAACGAGGCACCATAGGCGATCTCGCCCTTCGCCTCGGCGAGCGGTTTGCCCATCTCGGCGGTCAGGATGGTGCCGAGATCGTCCTGATGCTCCATCATCAGATCGAACCACCGGCGCAGGACGTTGGCGCGGTCCTTTGCGGTGCGCGCGGCCCACCCCTTCATCGCCTCGGCCGCGGCCTCGATGGCGCGGGCGGTCTCGGCGCGGCCAAGATCGGCGACCTTGGCGATCACATCGCCGCGCGCCGGGTTCCTCACATCGAACGTCGCGCCATCATCCGCGTCGATCCACGCGCCTGCGATATAGGCGCGGGTTTCCAGAAGGCTCGGGTCGTCCAGCATGGATTTGAGATCGGTGGAGTCCTTGCTCATCTTCGCGTTCCTTCAAGATCCTAAGGGTTTACCCACCACACCATGCGCCCGCCCGGATGTCAAAGCGCCTCGGCCACCCGTTCCGGGCGCGGGTTCCCGCCGATCTGAACCGCCCGGTGCATAAAAATGTGATGAAACCGGCGGGGCAGGCGGGCGGTTATCACCTCATCTTTCGGCGCGAGTGCCGATCTTGAAAGGAAGCTCTTATGCGTAAACTTCTGACTGCGACCGCGATTGCAACCATCGGCTTTGCCGGCGTTGCGAGCGCTGAAACCGAAGCCGTTGCCGGCACCGACCTGAACCTGCGTGAAGGCCCGGGCGTGCAATACGCCGTCAAAGGCGTGATCACCGGCGGCGACGATGTGACCGTTATGGGCTGTATCGAAGAAGCCAACTGGTGCGAAGTGTCCTATAACGACATGGAAGGCTGGGCTTACGGCGACTATCTCGCCGCGAAGATCGGCGAAGAATTCCAGCCGCTTTACGCCCACCGCGAGGAAGTCGGCGTGACCGTCATCGAAGCCCCGGCCTCTGACGCGCCGACCCAAGGCCAGAACACGGCCGTTGGCGCAGGCACCGGCGCTGCGATGGGCGCTCTGATCGCCGGGCCGCTTGGCGCGGTTGTCGGCGGCGCGATCGGCGGCGCGGCAGGCAGCGCGGCGACCGAGCCCGAGCCGGCCGTGATCACCTATATCGACGCGAACCCGCAAGAGAGCGTGATGCTCGACGGTGAGGTCGTGATCGGCGCGGGCGTGCCCGAAGCGGTGACGCTCTATGAGATCCCGGACCAGCCCTATCGCTATGTTGTGATCAACGAACAGCGCGTTCTGGTGAACCCGGAAGACCGCCGGATCGTTTATATCTATCGCTAAGCTTCCCTCTTGGCGATTCTCAGGGAAGGGCGGGGCATTGGCCTCGCCCTTTCTCGATTGCGCATTCTTCTGCGCTGAAATACTCCCGCCGGAGGCGCACGCCCCTTCCACACGCCCAGCGATTGCTGTATGGGCGAGGCTTTGACACGCAAGGAGATCCCGAGATGGGCTATAAGGTCGTCGTCGCGGGCGCCACGGGCAATGTGGGCCGCGAGATGCTGAACATTCTGGAGGAACGCCAGTTCCCCGCCGATGAGGTTATCGCTCTGGCCTCGCGCCGGAGCCTTGGCACAGAGGTCAGCTATGGCGACAAGACCCTGAAATGCAAGGATATCGAAGGGTTCGACTTCACCGGCTGCGATATTGCTTTGTTGGCCATCGGCTCGGAGGCGACGAAGAAATACGCGCCCATCGCCGCCTCGCAGGGCTGCGTGGTGATCGATAACAGCTCGCTCTATCGCTACGACCCCGAGATCCCGCTGATCGTGCCCGAGGTGAACCCCGACGCGATCGAGGATTACCGCAACAAGATGATCATCGCGAACCCGAACTGCTCGACCGCGCAGATGGTGGTTGCGCTGAAGCCCCTCCATGACCGGGCGCGGGTCCGGCGTGTGGTTGTCTCGACCTATCAATCCGTCTCGGGCGCCGGCAAGGACGGGATGGACGAGCTTTGGGACCAGACCAAGGCGGTCTATAACCCGACCTCCGAGGTGCCGCCCTCGAAATTCCAGAAGCAGATCGCGTTCAACGTGATCCCGCAGATCGACGTGTTCATGGAAGACGGGCAGACCAAGGAAGAAT
Organism: Paracoccus sp. (in: a-proteobacteria); assembly: GCA_030539455.1. Lineage (GTDB taxonomy): Bacteria > Pseudomonadota > Alphaproteobacteria > Rhodobacterales > Rhodobacteraceae > Paracoccus. Next base: position 19,431 of record JAUNRZ010000001.1, read on the forward strand.
GGAAGATGGTCGCCGAAACCAAGAAGATCATCGACCCCTCGATCAAGGTCACTGCCACCTGTGTGCGCGTGCCGGTCTTTGTCGGCCATTCCGAAGCGATCAACATCGAATTCGAGGACTTTCTCGACGAGGACGAGGCGCGCGACATCCTGCGCGAGGCGCCGGGCATTCTCGTCGTCGATAAGCGCGAGCCGGGCGGCTATATCACCCCGATCGAGTCGGTGGGCGAATACGCAACCTATATCTCGCGCATCCGTCAGGATTCGACGATCGAAAACGGGCTGAACCTGTGGTGCGTCTCGGACAATCTGCGCAAGGGCGCTGCGCTCAACGCCGTCCAGATCGCCGAGCTTTTGGGCAATCGCTGTCTCAAGAAGGGCTGAACCCGGCGGTTCAGCACCCGCCTGGCCACGGCATTGTGAGGGCGCCTTCCGGGGCGCCCTCTTGCTTTTGGGCTCGCTCGGGACAAGCCTTCCCGCATATTAGCGAAAGGATCATTCCGATGCGCCATTTCCTGACCACTTCCGCAATCCTGCTCGCCGCACCGCTATGGGCCGCCGAGATCGAGACCACATCGCGCGTGACCGAGGTCACGCTTTACCCGCAAGGGGCCAGCGTGACGCGCGAGATCGCGCTCGACATCGAGGAGGGCGAGCATGAGCTGTTCGTGACCGGCCTGCCGCAGGATATCGACCCGCATTCGCTGCGCATCGAGGCAGAGGGCGTGCGGATCGGGGCGGTCAGCCTTCAGGAGGCGCGCGCGCTTCCCCCGGGCCGCGCGCCGAGCCCCGAGATCGAGGCGGCGCGGGCCGAGATGCAGCGGCTCGAGCGTGAGTTGCAGGCCCATGAGGCGCGCGTCGATGCGATCCGGGCCGAGGCGCTGACGTCCGGGGACGTCATTGAGATGCTGCGCGCGATGGCCGGGCCCGAGGCCGCGACGGGCGGTGACGGGATGGGCTTTGTCGATGCCGCCGAGGCGCGCATCCGCGCGGCGCGTGCCGCGATGATCGAGGCCGAGACCCGCGCCTTCGCGGCCGAGCAGGAACGCGAGGCGATCTCGCTCGCCCTTGGCGATGCGCGAGACCGGCTCTACGCGTTGCAAGCCCCCGATCAGGATCACAAGACGCTCGTTCTCGGCGCGGAAAGCGAGGGCGGCGCGGCGCGTATCCGGCTTTTCTCGACGACTCAGGCGGCCTCGTGGCGCCCGGTCTACGATCTGCGTCTGGCGCAGGGCGAAGAGGGCGAGCAAAGCGCGCTCGAGGTCGAGCGCGGCATTCTCGCCCAGCAGGACACGGGCGAGGACTGGACGAATGCGCGGCTGCAATTCTCGACCGCCCGCCCGGCCGAGCGTGCATCCTCGTCCGAGCTGACCCCGCGCATCATCCGCGCCGAGCCGCCCCAGATGCAGCCGCGCGACCGCCGCCCCGGCGCCGCGATGGACAGCTTCGGCGGCCTCGCCGAGCAGCAGGCCATGCCCGCCCCCGCACCCGCCCTCGCGCGCACCGCCGAGCCGGTGATGATGGGCGCCACGCTGAGCTATGACTACCCACTGCCGGTCACGATCCGCTCGGGCGCGGACGCGCTGCGGCTCTCGCTCGATACGCTCGATCTCAGCGCGGATGTGGTTGCCGAGGCCGTCCCGCTGCGCGATAGCCGCGCCTATCTGATCGCCGATCTGACCAATGACAGCGACGAGATCCTGCTGCCCGGTCAGGCGACGCTGTATAGTGACGGCGCGCTTGTCGGCCGCACCCGCATCGCGCTGACTTCGCCGGGCGACGAGATGACGCTGGGCTTCGGCGCGATCGACGGCATCGTGCTGGAGCGGCGCACGCCCTCGCGCATGGAGGGAGAGCGCGGCTTCATCCGCCGCTCGAACAGCCAGACCGAAAGCGCGATCCTGTCGGTCCGCAACCTGACCGAGCGGGACTGGAAGCTGCGGCTGATCGATCAGGTGCCGGTGACCGAGCAGGAGACGCTGAATATCGACTGGACCGCCTCGATCCCGCCGACCGAAACCGATCCCGACGACAAGCGCGGCCTGCTGGTGTGGGAGCGCGATCTGACTCAGGGCGAGCTGCTGGAAATCACGCTCGACACCACGATCACATGGCCCGAGGGGCAAGAGCTGCACGATCAGCCGCGTTTCGTGCCGCAATAGCGGGGAGGCGCGGGGTCATGCGGCGCGCGGGCCGGGGCAGGCGATACCACGCCGGCTGCCGCGCTGCCGCCTCTGGCAAGGCAGGTGACACCGTGCCGCCCGCTGCGCTGCCGACTCGGGCAACGCACGGGACATAGCGGCGCCTGCCGCGCTGTGGCCTCGGACAAGGCAGACGACGTCCCGGCGCTTGCTGCGCTGCCGCCTCAGGCAAAGCAGCTGACACCGCGC
>JAUNRZ010000001.1:21919-29411 GCA_030539455.1 Paracoccus sp. (in: a-proteobacteria)
GCCGTGCGGCTTGGCTTCGGGCGGGCGGTGTTCCATGACGGCACCGCCATGCGCGGCGCGATGGAGGATCATGTCGCGGATGGGGCGGCGCTTTACGCAGCGCCCTTCCGGCTGACCGGCCCCGAGGCGGTCCGTCGCGGCTTTGGCGAGGCGAACCTGATCCCCAATGTCAGCGCCGCCCTGTTCCGCCGCCCCGGCGATCTTGCGCTTTACGAGGCAGAGCTTTGGCGCGGGATGCGGGTCTGCGGGGACTGGCTGTTTTATCTGAACCTCATGCGCGGCGGGCTCTTGGCGTTCGAGCCGGGCGCGCTGTCCTTCTACCGCATCCACGGCCAGAACAGCTCGATCGCGGCCCATCAGCGGGACGATTTCTATGCCGAGCATGGCGCCATCGCCGCCGCCATCGCGCGTCATTACGGAAGGCAGCCAGATGCCCGCGCGGCGCTTCTGGCGCGGCTTGGGCAGATCTGGCGCGGCGCGCGCAGCGATCCGCCTGAACGCCTTGGCCCGATCTTCGCGGATGCCGAGGCAAAGGCGCCGCAAAGCGCGGCAAAGCAACGTATCCTGATGCTGTCGGCGGGCTTTTCGGTCGGCGGGGCTGAAAGCTTCGCGGTCAGCCTCGCCAATCTGCTGCGCCGCGCCGGTCACAGCGTCAGCTTTCTCGATTGCGGCCTCGAGCCTGCGCAGCCCGCCCTTCGGGCGCGTCTGTCGCCCGATATTCCGCTGCTGAGCGATTCCTCTGATCTGACCGCGATCCTGCGTGATTTCGACATCGAGATCGCCCATTCGCACCATGCCTGGGTCGATCAGGCGCTGCTGGACGCGGACCCGGCGGCGGCAGCGCGGGTCGTGACGCTGCACGGCATGTATGAAACGCTGCCGAAGGCGCAGCGGGCGCGTCTGATTGCGCGGCTGGGCAATGTCGCGGACGGGCTCGCCGCGCCGGCATCGCGCAATCTCGAAGGGCTCGCGCCGGGGCGCGGCACGCTGATCGCGAATGCGGCCGAGCCCGCGCACGCTGCCCCGATCCCACGCGCCGCGCTTGGCGTGCCGGAGGGGGCGTTTCTGATTGCCCTTGTCTCGCGCGCCGTGCCCGAGAAGGGCTGGACCGAGGCCATCGCCGCGACACGCGCCGCGCGCAGCATCTCGGGGCGCGATATTCACCTGCTGCTGACCGGCGCGGGGCCCGAGCATGACCGCCTGAAGTCTGCCGCCCTGCCGGATTTCGTCCATCTGACCGGGCTGCGCGGCGATGTGGGCGCGATCTTCGCCGCCGCCGATCTCGCGATCCTGCCCTCGCGCTACAAGGGCGAGAGCTATCCGATGGTGATCCTCGAGGCGCTTGGGGCCGGAACGCCGGTGCTGGCAAGCGATCTGGGCCAGATCGCGCAAATGCTGACCCGTCCATCACGCCGCGCGGGCGAGGTCATCGCGCTGAAGGGGTGGGAGCTTGACACGGAAAGCTGGGCCGCGCGTATCGCAGCCCTTGCCACGGGCGAGGCCGCGCTTGCGCTTATGCGCGCGGCGATCCCCTATCTGCTGGACGGCGGCGATGCGGAGCGGATGCGCTCCGCCTACGAGAGCTTATATCAAGACGCGCTTGGCCGGGCCGCGTCCCGCGCGCAGGCTGGATCGGAGGACAAGGAATGAACGAACGCTCGATCGACGATCTGGCCGCGGCGCAGCCGGTTTTTGCGGAGACGATCGGCATCAAGCTGGTCTCTTACAGCCGCGATGAGGTGGTGATGGACCTGCCCGTGACCGAGGCGCTGTCCAACCGGAACGGCGTCATGCATGGCGGCGCGATGCTGGGTCTGACCGACAATGCAGGCGGGACGGCCGCGACGATCAATCTCGATCCCGGTCAGGCGACCACCACGCTGGAAAGCAAGATCAACTTTCTGCGCCCGGTCCGGCTGGGCGATGTGGCGCGGGCGACGGCGCGCCCGCTCCATAAGGGGCGCAAGACGCAGATCTGGCAGATCACCGTGACGCGCGGCGACGGGAAGATCGCGGCCGTCGTGACGCAGACGCAGATGACGCTCGAATGGCAAAACCCCGAGGGTTAGGCGCGGCGCTCAGGCCGGAGCGATCCGCGCCGGCGCCTCGCGGATCGGCAGGTGGATCAGGGCCGAGAACGCGCCGACCCCCACGCCGATCCACCACACGAGCGTATAATCCCCGGTCTGATCGTGCAGCCGCCCGCCCAGCCAGACGCCCATGAACGAGCCAAGCTGGTGCGAGAGAAACACGAAACCGTAAAGCGTTCCCATATAGCGCAGCCCGTAAATATAGGCGACGAGGCCAGAGGTCAGCGGGACCGTCGCAAGCCACAGCCCGCCCATCGCGAGCGAGAACACGATCACCGAGCCGGGCGTGATCGGCATGAGGATGAAGACCGCCGCGACGATGGTGCGCAGCGTATAGATCCCCGCCAGCAGATATTTCCGCGAATAGCGCTTGCCGAGCCACGCCGCATAGATCGTCCCGACGATATTGGCGATCCCGATCAACGCGATGGCAAGCGCGCCCAGAGCCGTCGTTGTCGTAATCCCGAGCCCGGCGAGGATCCCGTCAGCCGCGATTGGCCCGCACATCTCGACGATCATCGCGGGGAAATGCGCGGTGATGAAGGCAAGCTGATAGCCGCAAGAGAAAAACCCGGCGAAGATCATCAGATAAGACGGGTCGGTGAAGGCGCGGCGCAGCACGTGACCCATGCTCTCTTCCAGCTCGGCCGGGCTGGCGGGCTTGCCGCCGCCCAGCATCGGCAGAAAGAAAAGCGTCGTCAGCGCAAGCCCGGCAAAGACCATGAACACGCCCTGCCATGCCATCATGCCAAGCAGGATCTCGGCCAAAGGCGCGCCGATGACCTGCCCCGCCGAGCCGGCCGCGGTGGCGATGCCAAGCGCGAGGCTGCGGTTCTCATCGCTCGAGGCGCGCCCGACCACGGCGAGGATGACGCCAAACCCGGTTCCCGCGATGCCGAACCCGACAAGGATCTCCAGCGACTGGATGCCCAGCGGGGTGGTGGCAAAGGCGGTCAGCAGAAGCCCCGCCGAATAGAGGATCGCGCCCATGATGATCGCGAGCCGGTCGCCCCATTTCTCGGCAATCGCGCCGAATAGCGGCTGGCCGAACCCCCAGGCGAGGTTCTGGATCGCAATGGCGAGCGAGAACTCGCTCCGGGGCCAGTTGAATTCCTCGGCGATCGGGATCTGGAACATCCCGAAGCTGGCCCTGAGCGCGAAGTTGATCAGCAAGATGATCGAGCCGCCGATGAGAACCGGCGTGAACAGAGCCGAACGTGGCACGGTGGCGGTCATGGCCGTTCCTCGGATAGATCGGAGATCACTCATGCGCCCGCCCGCAGGCGCCGTCAAGATATTGCGAGCGGCCGCGCGGGCGCGCTATTCTGGCCGCAGGAGGCGGCGATGTATCAGGTTATCGGAATCACGCGAAGCCGCGCGTTTCGCGTTTTGTGGATGCTTGAAGAGCTGGGGCAGGCATACACCCATGTTGCCGCGAGCCCGCGCAGCTCGGGCGTGGTGGCGGTCAACCCGGCCGGCAAGGTGCCGGTGCTGGTCGATGACGGAACGCCGATCACGGATTCCACGGCGATCATCCAGTATCTGGCCGACAAGCACGGCGCGATGACCTGCAAGCCCGGCACGCTGGACCGCGCGCGTCAGGACAGCCTCACGCAGTTCCTGCTCGACGAGTTCGACTCGGCGCTTTGGCTCGCGGCGCGGCACAGCTTCGTGCTGCCTGAGGAATTGCGCGTCGCGGCGGTCAAGAACACCCTGCGATGGGAGTTCGAGAGCAGCGAGAAAACCCTCGTCGCGCGGATGGGGCATGGCGATTTTCTGATGGGCGATGCGATGACGGTGCCCGATATCATCCTTGGCCATTGCCTTGACTGGGCGCTTATGGCGCGGTTCCCGATCAGCCAGCCGCGCCTGTCGGATTATCTCGCCCGGATGCGAAAGCGGCCCGCTTATATGCGCGTCGCGGGGTAGGGCGCAGCTAAGCGCTGCACGGCCGCCAGCCCGGCGGCGCGCCCGGTGGCAAGGCAGCCGCTGATGAGATAGCCGCCCGTCGGTGCTTCCCAATCAAGCATCTCGCCCGCAACGAAGCAGCCGGGCCGAGCGCGGAGCTCAAGCTCGCGGCTCAGCCCGTCCCACGCGACGCCGCCTGCGGTCGAGATCGCGCCCTTCAGCGGCTGCGGGCCGTCATGGCGCAGCGGCAAGGCGCGGGCGAGGCGCGCCCACTCGGCGGGGCGTTCGGGCAGCGGCCGGGGGCTCCATTCCAGCAGCAGGGCCACGCGGACCGGATCGCCCAGCACCCGCCGCAGCCAGTTCCCCAGCGACAGCTTCCCGCGCGGCTTTCCAAACCGCGCCTCAAGCGCAGCGTCGCTAAGGTCCGGCGCCAGATCGACCGCGCCCGGAGCGCCATCGCGCAAGACGGAAGCGATCGTATAGATACCGCCGCCCTCGATCCCGCTTTGCGAGATGATCCACTCGCCCCGGCTGGTCTGGTCCGCTGCACGGATCGAGGTGCCCTTCACCGCGCTGCCGAAATGCCGCGCCATCTCGGGCGACCACCGAACGCGCAGCCCCATATTCGCGGGCTTCAGTGGGGCGATATCGATCCCCGCCCGCGCAAACTCCGTCTGCCACTGCCCGTCGCTGCCAAGCTGCGGCCAGCTTGCCCCGCCAAGGGCCATCACGCATGTCTCGGCCCGCAGCGTCAGCGGGCCGGCCGGCGTCTCGAAACGGTAGCCATCGGCACCGTCAAAACCCGTCCAGCGCCACCGCCGCAGCAGCGTAGCGCCCTGCGCGCCAAGCCGCGCAAGCCAGGCGCGCAGCAGCGGCGATGCCTTCATGCCGACCGGAAACACCCGCCCCGTCGAGCCGGTGAACAACGGGGTGCCAAGCCCCTCGGCCCATGCCATGATCTCGGCCGGGGTCAGGCCAGCCAGCAGCGCGCGCGTCGCCTCGCCGCCCGATCCGGGATCGAAGGCGCGGGCGAAATCCGCCGCGCTTTCGTTCTTGGTCAGGTTCAGGCCCGACTTGCCGGCCATCAGAAACTTGCGCGCGGGGCTTGGCATGGCGTCGGCGATGATTGCGGGGTAGCCGGCGCGGCCGATCATCTCGGCCGCCATCAGCCCCGCTGGCCCCCCGCCGATGACAAGGGCGGGTATGGCGCGCCCGGAGGCGGCAGCCATCAGGGCAGCGTCCGCCCCCTCCGCGCTCACCCACCCGCTCCGCGCGCGCCGCGCGGCATCATGGCGAGGCGGAGCAAAGCGCGCTCGATCACCGCCATCAGCGGCGCGCGGGTGCTCGATCGCAATTGCAGATCGGTCTCGATCAGATGGTGCAGCGCCTCTTCGATCCGGTGCATCCCCCAAAGCTGGGATTGCCGCGCCATGCGGTCGCGGCGCGGCCCGAACACCGGCGGGCGCATCCGCGACAGCCCGGCCTGCGCGCCGCCGGGGTCCGAGGCCGCACTGTGGAGCGCGCGGAAATGGCGCAGCGCGGCAATGCAGATCGTCACCGGCGCGATGCCCTGCGCCTCGATCCGGCGCATCGTCACGCCGAACGCATCGGCGCGCCCGTCCGCGACGATGTCGATCAGCTCATCCACCTCGGCGTCGATCGTGGCCGGCGCAAGCAGCGCGATTTCGTCCTGCGTCAGCGGTGCGGGGTCCGCGTGTTTGTAAAGCCCCAGCTTTTCGACCAGCTGCCGAAAATCGCCGGGATCGAGCGCGCGGGACAGCGCCAGCAGATCCTGCATCGCATCGCGCGGCACCTCGGTCAGCCCGGCCGCGCGCAGCCAGGCGGTGATCTCGGCCTCGCCGGGCGGGTCGTCATAGATGGGCGCTGCGACGGCGAGCTTGTGCGGCTCGAAGAGCTTGCGGAGCGCGGATGATTTGGCGAGCCCCCCGGCCGCGACCACGATCACCGCATCGCCATGCGCCCACGCCTCCAGCGCAGCGGCAATGGCGGGCGCGCTCGCGTCGGGCGTGTCGTCAAGCAGAACGACGCGCGGGCCGGGGAAAAAGCCGACCTCCTTGATCGCGTCCATCAAAAGCGCCGGATCCTTGCGCAGATCGGCGCCCTGAATGCGGGTCAGACGCATCTCTTCATCCGCGTTTGGCCCGGTCAGCGAGGCAACCGCCTCGGCCCGTTTCAGCGCCACCCGCATCGCGTCCTGCCCGTAGATCAGCAGCGCCGGCCGTGCCGGGTCGGGCTTGGCGAGATAGCGCGCGATCTCGGCGCCCTTGAGCAGCATGGCGCGCTACGCCCGGCCCGCGCCGGCGCCCAGATCGGCGGCCAGCATATGGGTCACAAGCTGATCGGCAAGCATGCGCATCAGCCGCTCATGCGCGTCACGCTCGGCCGCGAGCGTGGCAATCGTGGTGCCGGTCGCGCCGTATGAGGTGAAGGCGCTGACCTGATTTTGCGTGATCACGCGCCCGCTGGCCCGGTCGGTCAGCACGAAATCGGCGGTGCCGTTCAGCGAATAGCGCGTCGCCACCTCGGCGCTTGTGATCGCCTGAGCGACGCGCGCGATCCGCAGCCGATAATCGAGATCGAAGGCGGGCGCGGTGCCGGTGCCCAGCCGCTCGGTCAGGCGGCGGTTGAACGCGAAGCTGTCGGTATCGTCCGGCGCGCGCAGCGACACGCGATCATGCAGCAAAGCGCCGGCGCCACTGGGTCCGTAAGCCGGGGTCAGCCCGCATGCGGCAAGGGCGAGCGTCGCGCCAAGGGCCGCCAGCAGGCCGCGGCGCGTCAGATCAGGCGACGACATTGACGATCCGCCCCGGCACAACGATCAGCTTTTTCGGCGCCGCACCTTCAAGGAAACGCTGCACCGCCTCGTTTGAGAGGACAAGCGCCTCGATCTGATCCTTGCCCATATCCTTCGGCACGGTGATCTCGGCCCGCCGCTTGCCGTTGATCTGGATCGGCAGCGTGACGCTGTCCCCTTCCAGCAGGGCGGCATCGGCCTTGGGCCAGGGCGCATCGACCACGAGCCGCGAGCCGCCCGATTTTTCCCAGATTTCCTCCGCCAGATGCGGAACGAAGGGCGCCATCAGGCGGGCCATGACCTGCATCGCCTCGGCGCGCGCGGCCCCGCCCGCCTGCGATTTGCCGACCGCGTTCGCGAGCGTGTAAAGCGCCGCGACCGCCTTGTTGAAGGCAAACCCCTCAATCGAACGCGTCACCTCGTCAATCGCCCGATGCGCGGCGCGGGTCAACTCGGGATCGTCGCTGTCGCCTTCCGGCGCCTCGTCCGCCAGACGCCAGACCCGCGCGAGGAATCTATGCGCCGCCTCCGCGCCGGCCGAGGTCCATTCGACATCGCGCTCGGGCGGGCTGTCCGACAGCATGAACCAACGCGCCGTATCCGCGCCGTAATTCGCAACGATATTAACGGGATCGACGACGTTCTTCTTGGATTTCGACATCTTGGCGGAGGGGATGAT
>JAUNRZ010000001.1:29511-63466 GCA_030539455.1 Paracoccus sp. (in: a-proteobacteria)
TGCGTGAAGAGTGCGTCAATCGGCTCGGACGCCGAGGCGGGCAGGTGGCCCGTCTTGACCATCGCGCGCGCGAAGAACCGCGAATAGAGCAGATGCAGGATCGCGTGTTCGACCCCGCCGATATACTGATCGACATTCATCCAGTAATCGGCCTCGTCGCGGTCGGTCGGGGTCTCGGCATGGGGCGCGGTGAAGCGCGCGTAATACCACGACGAATCAACGAACGTGTCCATCGTATCGGTCTCGCGCCGCGCCTTGCCGCCGCATTTGGGGCAGGTCGTATCGCGCCAGCTTGAGTGGCGGTCGAGCGGGTTGCCGGGCACGTCGAAGCTGACATCATGAGGCAGCAAGACCGGCAGGTTTTCCTTGGCTTCCGGCACCGTGCCGCACGCGTCGCAATGGACGACCGGGATCGGGCAGCCCCAATAGCGCTGTCGCGAGATACCCCAGTCGCGAAGGCGGAATTTGGTGACTCCTTCGCCCCAGCCCTTGGCTTCGGCGACGGCGATGGCAGAGACGACGGCATCGTCGCCGGTCCGCTCGGTCTGGAACGGGTATTTCGGCGCCTCCGCCGTGCCGTAATGCGCCTCGAGGGGGCGGAAATAGGCGACCGCCTCGGATCTGGGCGGGACATAGGGCGCCTTGCGGACGAACGCATCAGCGTCATCCTCGCCAATCGGAGCGAAGGTCGCGGGGATCGGCAGGCCGTATTTCGTCGCAAATTCATGGTCGCGCTCGTCATGGGCGGGAGAGCCGAAAATCGCGCCAGTGCCGTAATCCATCAGCACGAAATTGGCGATCCAGATGGGAAGCTCCCACGATTGATCAACCGGATGGCGCACCTTCAGACCCGTGTCGAAACCGAGCTTGGGCGCGGTCTCGATCGCCTCTTCGGTGGTGCCTGTCTTGCGGCATTCCTCGACGAACGCCGCGACATCCTCGCGGTCCATCAGCGATTTGACCAAAGGGTGATCGGGCGACAGCGCGACAAAGCTCGCGCCCATCAGCGTGTCGGGGCGGGTCGTATAGACCTCGATCTGCGGGAAATCCGGTACGTCCACCGTCTCGAACCGGAATTGCAGACCGCGCGATTTGCCGATCCAGTTCGCCTGCATCGTGCGCACCTTCTCCGGCCAGCCGGTCAGGCCATCGAGCGCCGAGAGCAGCTCGTCCGAGTAATCCGAGATGCGGAAGAACCACTGGGTCAGCTCGCGCCTTTCGACCGGCGCGCCCGAGCGCCAGCCCTTGCCGTCGATCACCTGCTCATTGGCGAGAACGGTCATATCGACCGGATCCCAGTTCACCTGCGCAGATTTGCGCGTGATCAGCCCGGCATCCAGCATATCGAGGAACATCGCCTGCTGCTGGTGGACGTAATCATCGTCGCAGGTTGCGAATTCGCGGCTCCAGTCGATCGAGAGGCCCAGCGGGCGAAGCTGCTCGCGCATGGTGGCGATATTGCTGTAGGTCCACTCGCGCGGATGGCCGCCCAGCTCCATCGCGGCGTTCTCGGCCGGCATCCCGAACGCGTCCCAGCCCATCGGGTGCAGGACCGAAAAGCCCTGAGCGCGTTTGTAGCGCGCCACCACGTCGCCCATCGTGTAGTTGCGCACATGGCCCATATGGATGCGCCCGGACGGGTAGGGGAACATCTCGAGCACGTAGTATTTCGGCCGCGCGTCGCGCGTCGCGGTGAAGCTGCCGGCATCGGCCCATGCGGTTTGCCAGCGTGGCTCGCTGGAGGACGGATCATAGGGCATCGTGCACCTCGGGCGTTCATGTTGCCCGATGGTCTTAACGGTTGCGTGTGGGAGGGTCCAGACGGCTGCGCTGCCCGGCGGCGTCGCCTAAAGCCGGCCGTCCTGAACGCGAAGCTGGCGGGCGCGGGTCAGAATGGCGTCCTCGACCGCGCGCACGGTCCCGGCTGCGACCGGCGCGCCGCCCGGACCCTGCATCGACAGCTTGAGGCTGCGCGCGTCAAGGGCGGGGTCGGTGATGTGGATCGTCGCGCGATATGCGCGCCCGCCGCCGGGAGGCGTTCCGTAGCCGGTCACGATGACCCCGGTGAACGGGTCCACCGACTGGATCGGCAGGAAGTTGAGCACTTCGAGGCTGGCATTCCACAGATATTTATTGACGGCGACCGCGATATTGGGGTCGGCGCGGTTGCCGAAGAGATCCCAGATCGTCGATTCGCGCTGCTGGGCGCGGACATCGCGCGGCTGATCGGCGTCGCCGGTGCCAAGCCGGACCACACCGCACGCCGAAACCGTGGCGGTGAGAATGAGAATCGTCGCGATGCGGCTGGCGCGTGAGATCATGGGCCGGTCCCCTGTTTCCGTCTTGGGCCTCGCGCATGGCTAAGCTCGCGGGCCACTGGATGCTTAGCGCGGATCGCCCCCGCGCGACAAGTCATTCCGCGCGAGGGCGGGCGCGACATCGACGAAATCGCGGCGCGGAGCCGGGCGTTAAGCGGCGCTGCTGGCGCGGGCTCGCTGCTTTAGTGGGCGGCGCCGAGCCGCCCCGAAGCTCAAGCGGGAGAACCATTTTCGCGGTTTTCGCCACCCCGCTCGCGCAAGTGTGACCAATTCGCCGCACCAGATGCCGAATTGTCCCGCCGCCGGGTGTTTTCGTTGCAATGAGAAACGGAAAGCGCGACACCCGTTACAGACCCGAAGGCGTGACCTTGGGCAAATGAGAGACAAGAGGGAAAACCATGAAAAAGGTTCTGATCGCGACCACCGCGCTGGTCCTGTCGGGCGGCCTCGCCGCCGCTGAAGTTACCCTGTCGGGCGACGGCCGTATGGGTATGGTCTATGATGGCAGCGACATGCAGTTCACGTCGCGCGCCCGTGCGACCTTCACCCTGACCGGCGAAAGCGACACCGGCCTGTCGTTCGGCGGCTCGTTCCGCGCCGACAACGCTGGCAACGCCGCTTCGGGCTCGGCTGGCAACATCTGGGTTTCGGGCGCTTATGGCCGCCTGACCATGGGCGACATCAACTCGGCCGCCGAAAACGCTGTTGGCGACCTGCACGGCGTCGGCCTGACCGGCCTGCAAGACCTCAACGAAATGAACTACCTGGCCTCGAGCCTGCACGGCCCGATCCCGGTTCGCGTTCGCAACGCGGACGACGACGGCTGGAACAACATCGTGACCGGCAACCCCGGCGCTCTGTACCAGTACGCCATCGGCGACACGACCCTTTACGCGTCGATGTATGACGGCAAAGGCACTGCTGCCAACCCGGAAGCCACCTACGACGCTTGGTCGCTGGGTGCGCGTCACAGCATGGGTGACTTCGCAGCCGGTCTCGGCTGGGAGCGTGTTTCGGTTGACGGCGCTCGCGCCGATCACTGGATCCTCGGCGGTGACGCCAACTTCGGTGACGCCACTGTTCGTGGTATCTACGGCCGCGCTTCGCTGCCGGGCGATGTCCGTTACACCCAGTACGGTCTTTCGGGCCGCTACAATGCTGGCCTGACCACCGTCACCGGCTTCTGGAAGCGTGACGACTGGCGCGATGGTCCGCGTTTCGACACCTTCGGCATCGGCGGCGAGTATGACCTCGGCGGCGGCGCTGCCTTCGCAGCCGGCATCGTTGACAGCGACTACAACGCTGACATCATCGCCGACATGGGCATCAAGTTCCGCTTCTGATCTTTCAGAGCGAGACGACAGTGATCTGAAAGAGCGGGCCTTGCGCCCGCTCTTTTCTTTTTTATGCTGCGCGCATGGGTCTGGAAGATATCGTTGCGCGGGTTCGGGCCGCCGAGGAAAAAGCCGGCCGCGCGCCCGGCTCGGTGAGGCTGATCGCTGTCAGCAAGGTGCAGCCTGACGCGCGGGTGCGCGCCGCGCTTGAAGGCGGGCACCGCGTGTTCGGCGAGAACTACGTTCAGGAAGCCGCCGCGAAATGGCCCGGCTTTCGCGCCGGTTTTCCGGGTGTTGAACTTCACATGATCGGACCGCTGCAATCGAACAAGGCGCGGCAGGCGGTCGAGCTGTTCGACGCGATCCACACGCTCGACCGGATGAGCCTTGCGCGCAAGATCGCCGCTCAGATCGACGCGCAGGGGCGCGCGCCGCAGCTTTTCGTGCAGGTCAATACCGGGGATGAGCCGCAAAAAGCCGGTATCCTCGTCGACGAGCTGCCCGGTTTTCTGGCCGAGTGCCGCGCTTTGGGCCTCGCCCCCGAGGGGCTGATGTGCATCCCGCCCGAGGCTGACGATCCGGCCCCGCATTTCCGGCTGCTGCGCGATCTGGCGCGAGATCAGGGGCTGGATGCGCTCTCGATGGGGATGAGCGCGGATTTCGAGCAGGCCATCGCGCTTGGCGCGACCCATGTGCGTGTCGGCAGCGCGATCTTTGGCGCGCGCGATTATTCCTAGACCCGGCTGACCGGGGCGCTGCCCCGGACCCCGGAGTATTTCCACGCAGAAGAAACCAGGAGGGTCGAGCCGGGACGGGCGCGGGCGGCCAGCCAGATCAGATCGGTGCGCGACATGGCGATGCAGCCGGCGGTTCGGTAGCCGGGGCGGCGCCATTGGTGGAGGAAAATGGCCGAGCCGTGGCCGGTCCTTGCGCCGGGCCAGTTCCAGTCGGTGGTGAGGATCAGATCATAAAGCGGATCGGCGCGGCGCAGTTTTTCATGGCTGGCGGCCAGCGGCGTGGTCGCGAGCTGGTTGTAATCCGGGCTGCGCGGATCGTCGCACCAGATGTCGCGGGGGCGCAGAGGGATGGCCCAAGGCGCGGGGCAGGGCACGCGCTCGGGCCGGTAAAGGAGCCCGGTGATGCGGAGCAAGCCGGCGGGCGTCGCGCCGTCGCCCTCGATTTTATCCTTGGTCACGCCGCCGCGCCCAATCGAGACCGGGATGCGCCGCCCATAGGCGATGAGCCCGGAAGGCGTCAGGATCATCTCGGCACTCACAGCAGATGGCCCGATTTCGCCGCCTTGGTCGCGAGATAGTCGCGGTTGAACGGATTTGGCGGCACGATCAGCGGGACGCGTTCGACCACCTTGATCCCGTGATCCGCCAGCATGAGCGCTTTGCGCGGGTTGTTCGTCATCAGCCGCACCTGCGCGAAGCCAAGCTCGCGCAGCAAGGCGGCGCCGATGCGGAAATCGCGCTCGTCATCCTCGAAACCGAGCCGGTGATTGGCCTCGACCGTATCGAAGCCCTGATTTTGCAGCGCATAGGCGCGCATCTTGTTGGCAAGGCCGATCCCGCGCCCCTCTTGGTTGAGATAGAGCAGCACGCCCTCGCCCGCGCGGCCCATTGCATCCAGCGCGGCGTGAAGCTGGGGGCCGCAATCGCATTTCAGGCTGCCCAGAACGTCGCCGGTAAAACAGGCCGAGTGGAGCCGCACAAGCGGCGCGGCGCTGCGCGGCGGCGCGCCGATCTCGATCGCGTAATGCTCGCTCTCGCCGCTTTCGGGGCGCAGGACGTGCAGCCTCGATTGATGCGCCGCGCTTAGCGGCAGGTGGGCCGCAGCGACGGGGCGCAGCGCGGCCTCGCGCGCCATTTCGGCCAGGGCGGGCGCGGGGTCGAGCCGCGTCAGCCCGTCCATCGCGGGGGCGCGCACCATGACCAGACCGGGCAGAAGCTGCGCCGTCTTGGCCAGCAAAAGCGCCGCGCGCGCGGGCTCGGTGTCGCCGCCGCGCTGCGTGAAAAGCGGTCCTTTCATCGGGCTTTGAAGATCGTCGGCCGGGTCGGCGACCGCGCGTAGCCAGCGAAGGCTCACGCCCGGATCAAGCTCGATCCGCGCCAGATCGCCGTCATAAACGCGCGCTTTCAGCGTCGCGGCGCGCCGCGCGCTCAGCACCAGAACGAGCGGGCCAAGCGCCGCCATCTCGGCCAGCCGCGCGGGGCCAAGCGTCTCGACCGCCGCCGCGAGCCACTCGCCCAGCACCACAGGCAGGCCCATGCGCAGATCCCCGCGCGCGCGGGCAATGCGTTCAGGCAGGGTCGGCAGCAGGCTCATCGCGGCGTGATTTTCTGAAACAAACTGAAACAATCCGGCGTCTGGCGACAACTCGGCGTGAGAATTGCAACATGACGATGGACGCAGCAAGGCGCAATGGCCAGCTTGTCGCCATCGAGTCAAAGGAGGCAAGACCATGCCCGGATTGAAGAAGATTCTGCTCGTCGATGACGAGGACGATTTGCGCGAAGCTCTGGCCGAGCAGCTGACCTCGACCGAGGATTTCGACGTGTTCGAGGCTGGCTCGGGCGCCGAGGCGGTCGAGAAGGTCAAGGGCGCGATTTTCGACATCGTCGTGCTCGATGTCGGCCTGCCCGACACGGACGGGCGCGAGCTGTGTAAGAAGCTGCGGAAGCAGGGCGTCAAATGCCCGATCGTGATGCTGACCGGCCATGACACCGACGCCGACACCATTCTGGGTCTCGACAGCGGGGCGAATGACTACATCACCAAGCCGTTCAAGTTCCCCGTTCTGCTGGCCCGTCTGCGCGCGCAGCTTCGCACGCATGAGCAATCCGAGGACGCGATTTTCCAGCTTGGCCCCTACACGTTCAAGCCGTCGATGAAGATGCTGATCGACAGCAACGACCGCAAGATCCGGCTGACCGAGAAGGAAACCAATATCCTCAAATTCCTTTACCGGGCGACGGATGGGGTCGTTCCGCGCGATGTTCTGCTGCACGAGGTCTGGGGCTATAATGCGGGCGTCACGACCCACACGCTCGAGACGCATATCTACCGCCTGCGCCAGAAGATCGAGCCGGACCCCAGCAATGCGCGGCTTCTGGTGACAGAATCGGGCGGCTACCGGCTGGTCGCCTAAGCGGCGCTCTGGACAGCGCAACCGCGCCATTCTACGCTCTCGCACTCAAGGTTTAAGCGGTGCGGGGGCGGTTCATGACAAAGCTTCGCGAGATCGGCACGTTCTGGGTTGCCGGCGCGCTTGGCTGGATGGAGGTGCTCTCGCTCAGCACGATGCTGGCGCGCGGGCACAAGGTCACGTTGTTCTCTTACGGTCCCGTCGCGAACCTGCCCGAGGGCGTCATCTGGCGCGATGCGCGCGAGATTTTCGACACGGACCGGATTTTCGTGCATGGCGCGATGCGCACCCCCTCGGCGCATTCGGACATATTCCGCATGAAGATGTTTGCGCAGACGGACATGGTCTGGATGGACCTTGATTTCCTGCTGCTGCGCCCTCTTGCGACCGAGGCGGCGTTTATTTTCGCCCCCGAAGGTCCGACCGAGGCGCATTCGATCGGCAATTCCGTGTTCCGCCTTCCGGAAAACTCGCAGACGCTTGCGCGCGCGCTCGAGTATTTCGAGGGGGTTGTCTCGGGCCGGCGGCGCTACCGCTCCGAGATGCTTTATGAGGACGCGCCGGGCGGTGCGTTCGGGTCGGGCCTGCCGGCTCAGGCGCTTGATATGCATATCGCGACCTTCGGCCCCTTGCTGATGAACCGCCTGCTGAAGGCGACCGGAGAGGTTGCCCAGCAGATGCCCTGGTCCAGCTTTTATCCGTTCGACGCCTCGCAGCTTGGCGCGTTCGTCTTTCGCAGCTTCAAGGAGGTCTGGGCGGATATTCCCAAGGACGGCTACGGGATTCACCTTTGGGCGACGTTCAGCAAGCAATATCTGACGCACCGCTCGGCGTTCAACGACACCGAGCGGCTGATGAACAGTTTTCTGATCGAGATGTGCCGGAAATACCGGGTGAATTTCCTGACCCTGCCCTGCGAGCACCCGCGCGTGCGCATCGGCCGCGATGATGGCCTGCCGATTGCGCAGTGGAGCGCGGAGGAGGCGGCGCTTTAGCCCGCGATCAGCGGAAAACCGCAGGTTGAAAAACCGGCGCGCGATACGGGAACCGGCTGCGCATAGCGGCGTTACATTCCCGAAGCCCAGTGACCGGCGGATACGGTCACAACCCCTTCCTGTCTCTCACGCCCCGGCAGCATTCATGCGCCGGGGCTGTTTTTTGCGCGGCTCAGCCGATGCCGCGATTGCGGGTCTCGGTCTCGACCATCAGCAGGGCAAGCGCCGCGACCACCAGCAGGGCCGCGAACACACCGATCGCGAAGCCGAAGCTTTGGGCAAAGGCGAAGGTGAGGACGGTCGGCGCAAGGATGCCGCCGGCCCGCGCCATCGCGCTTGCGGTGCCCATGCCGGTGCCGCGCAGATGGGTCGGGTAAAGCTCGGGCGTGAAGGCGTAAAGCGCGCCCCATGTGCCGAGCAGCGCGAAGCTCATCACGATCAAGGCCGCCGCGATCATTGCGCTGCCCGCGGCGAAGGTGAACATGAAGCAGCCCGCCGCCGACAGCAGCAAAAAGCCCAGCAGCGTCGTGCGCCGCCCGACCGCCTCGACGCCCCACGCGGCAAGCGCGTAGCCGGGCACCTGGGCGAGGGCGAGGATGACAAGGAAGCCGTAGCCGCGCACAAAGCCGAACCCCTCGGTCGCAAGCTGGCCGGGCACCCAGACGAACACGCCGTAATAGGACAGCGAGACGAGGAACCACACGGCGAGCATCCCGATCGTCGCGCGGCGCAGATGCCCGTCGAAGATCGAGCGCGCGGCGCCTTCCGGGATCGG
Source organism: Paracoccus sp. (in: a-proteobacteria) (assembly GCA_030539455.1). GTDB lineage: Bacteria > Pseudomonadota > Alphaproteobacteria > Rhodobacterales > Rhodobacteraceae > Paracoccus. The sequence continues at coordinate 38,085 of JAUNRZ010000001.1, forward strand.
CGCGAGCGTCAGCTCGGTGCCGGAAGGCAGCGGGGCCGCGCCGTTGACGCGCAGCACGCGGTCGATCACGGCGCGGGCGCGGTCCTGCTGTCCTGCGCGGATCAGGAACATCGGCGATTCGGGCACCCAGAAGCGCAGGAAAAAGCCCACAACCGCCGGCGCTGCGGCAACGAAGAACACCCAACGCCACGTTGCGGCTGCGCCCCATGTGCTGGCCGCCCATGCGGTCAGTGCGATGACGATCGTGCCGATGGCCCAGAACCCTTCGAGCCATACCAGCCAGCGGCCCCGGTTTTTCGGCGGCAGGAACTCGGCCATCATGGCGTAATCGACCGGCAGCGTGCCCCCGACCGCCACGCCGGTCAGAAAGCGCAGCACGAGCAGCCATGTGAAATCGCCCGCCCAGACGGAGGCGAGCCCGAAGATCGCATCCATCGCGACCGTGCCGAAAAGCACGCTCCGCCGCCCGATCCGGTCCGCGATGCGGCCGAACGCGAAGGCGCCGACGAACATGCCCAGAAAGAACACCGTGCCGATCTGCAAGGCGGTGACGCGCTCGACCCCGAAGCTGACCGCGATCGAGGGCGCGGCAAAGCCGACCGCGATGACCTGCATCGCGTCCGCCGCCCAGACGAGGCCGAAAATGCCCAGCAGCCGCCACTGAAAGCGCCCCGAGCCGCCCCGGCTCAGCGCCTCGTCCACGGTCATTTTGCCTGCCATATCTTGCCCCTCCCCCGCGATTTGCGCCTGTATCGGCCCCGCGCCGCCCGCACGCAAGCGGTTTCCGGGCGCTGCGCTCGACAGCGGCTTGCGCGGGCTTTAGGCTCGGCGCGCAAACGGAGGTCATATGTTCAGCATCGCGACATGGAATATCAACTCGGTGCGGCTGCGCGCCGGTCTGGTCGAGCGGCTTTTGCGCGATGAGGCGCCCGATATTCTTTGCCTGCAAGAGATCAAATCGCCGGTCGAGAAGATGCCGCTGGAGGGTTTCGCGGCGCTTGGCTACCGCCATGTCGTCGCGCGCGGGCAGAAGGGCTATAACGGCGTTGCGATCCTCTCGCGCCTGCCGATCACCGATCATGGCGATCGCGATTATGCCGGGCTCGGCCATGCGCGCCATGTCGCGGCGCGGCTGGAAAACGGCGTGGTGATCCATAATTTCTACGTCCCCGCCGGGGGCGATATTCCCGACCGCGAGGTGAACGTGAAATTCGGGCAGAAGCTCGATTTCCTGACCGAGATGCGCGATGCGTTCCACGCCGACCGGCCCGAGCGTTCGATCATGGTCGGTGATCTCAACATCGCCCCGCGCGAGGATGATGTCTGGTCGCACAAGCAGCTTCTGAAAGTGGTCAGCCACACCCCGATCGAGGTGGAACATCTTGGCGCCGCGCAGGATGCGGGCGGCTGGGTCGATATCACGCGCAAGGACATCCCCGAGGGCAAGCTCTACTCGTGGTGGTCCTACCGGAACCGGGACTGGGATGCCTCGGACCGGGGCCGGCGGCTCGATCATATCTGGGCCAGCCCCGATATCGCCAATGCCGGTCACGGCAGCCGCATCCTGCGCGATGTGCGGGGCTGGGACGGGCCAAGCGATCATGTGCCCGTCATCGCGCATTTCGATCTTTAAGCGGGCGGCGCGCCGCACCATATTGACGACAAACCAATTCAAGGAGCCGCCATGTTGCTGGGTGAGGGCGCGCAAGCGCCGCAGACAAGCGAGTATATCAAGGACGTGACCGAGGCCGATTTCATGGCCGAGGTGGTCGAGGCCTCGATGGAGGTGCCGGTCATCGTCGATTTCTGGGCGCCGTGGTGCGGGCCGTGCAAGACGCTGATGCCGCTGCTCGAGGCCGAGGTGGCGCGCACCAAGGGGCGGGTGCGGCTTGCGAAGGTCAATATCGACGAGAACCAGATGATCGCGGCGCAGTTACGCGTGCAGTCGGTCCCGACGGTTTATGCGTTCTACAAGGGCCAGCCGGTCGATGCGTTTCAGGGCGCGGTGCCGCAAAGCCAGATCAAGCAGTTCATCGACAAGCTGACCCAGCTTTCGGGCGATGATGGCGGGCTTGCCGAGGCGCTCGCGATGGCCGAGCAGATGCTCGAGGACGGCGCGGCCGGGGATGCCGCCGAGACCTTCGCGGCGATTGCCGGGGAAGAGCCCGAGAACGCCGATGCCTGGGGCGGGCTGATCCGCGCGAGCCTTGCCGCCGGCGGGCCGGATGCGGCCGAGGCCGCGCTTGCGCAGGTGCCCGCTGCGGTGGCGGGCGCGGCGCCGATCGAGGCGGCGAAGGCGCAGCTTCAGCTTGCCGCGCAGGCGGCGGGGGCCGGGCCGCTGGACGATCTGCGCGCGCGGGTCGATGCGGACCCCGCCGATCAGCAGGCGCGGTTCGATCTGGCCACGGCGCTTCACGCTTCGGGCGATGTGGAAGGCGCGGTCGATCAGCTTCTGGAATCGTTCCGGCGCGACCGTGAATGGAATGACGGCGCGGCCAAGGCGCAGCTTCTGACGATCTTTGACGCGCTCAAACCCAATGATCCGGTTGGTCAGAAGGGGCGGCGGCGTCTGTCGAGCCTGATCTTCTCGTAATGCCCCGGCGCGGTTACGACCTGCCCGACGCGCTTCCGCTGTTTCCGCTGGGCGGCGCGGTCCTGCTGCCGCGCACGCGCCTGCCGCTCAATATTTTCGAGCCGCGCTATCTGCAAATGGTCGAGGATGTGCTCAAGACCCCCGAGCGGCTGATCGCGGTCATCCAGCAGCTTGACGATGACGGCGCGCTTGCCACGGTCGGGGCGGCGGGGCGGATCGTCGGGTTTTCCGAGGATGAGGACGGGCGCTACATGATCGCGCTTGGCCATGTCGCGCGGTTCCGGCTGCTCTCGGTGGATGAGGGTTTCTCGCCTTACCTCACCGGCCGCGTCAAATGGTCGGGACAGGACGAGGCGCCCGCCGCAGCCGCGGACAAGGACTGGGACCGGACGCGCTTTCTGTCGCTTCTGCGGCGCTATATGGACGGGCACGAGCTGTCGACCGACTGGGACGCCGCGCGCGATGCGGATGCAGAATTGCTGGTCAACTCGCTTGCTATGGCGCTGCCTTTCGAGGCTCAGGAGAAACAGGCGCTGCTTGAGGCGCGCGATGCGTGCGCCCGGCGCGAATTGCTTGAGGGTCTCTTGGAATACGAGCTGCGCGGCGGCGATAGCGATGAGGTGTTGCAATGAGTGACGAGAACACGCCCGAGCCGGATCTGGCGGGCGCCGATCCCGGCCCCGGCTTTGACCGCCATATGCTCGAGGCGCTTGTCTGCCCCGTGACCCACGGCGCGCTGCGCTATGATGCCGCGCGGGGCGAGCTGATCTCGAAACAGGCCGGGCTCGCCTTCCCGATCCGTGCCGGTATCCCGATCATGCTGGTGTCCGAAGCGCGCCAGATCGACTGAGGCGCGCCGGGCAAGCTGCCTCCGGCGGGGATATTTGCGTGAAGAAGAACGGGAGCTCAGCTCTGTTCGATCAGGGCGCGGATCTCGTCGGCCTTGGCGCGGACGAGCTCGGGGTTGCCGCGCCCCTCGACGTTGAGGCGCAGGACCGGCTCGGTGTTCGAGCTGCGCAGGTTGAAGCGCCAGTCATCGAATGAGAAGCTGACGCCGTCCGTGTCGTCGCGAGCGTTGGCGAGCGGCTCGTAGGTCGAGATGACGCGGTTAATCGCCGCCTTCGTGTCGGCGGGATACATGTTGATCTCGCCCGAGGAGGGAAAGTCCGAACGCAGCTCACGCACCAGTTCTGACAGCGGTTGGCCGCGCAGGGACAGCAGCTTGACGACCAGAAGCCACGGGATCATGCCGCTGTCGCAGAACATGAAGTCGCGGAAATAATGATGGGCGGACATCTCGCCGCCATAGACCGCGCCGGTCTCGCGCATGATCTGTTTGATGAAGGCGTGGCCGGTGCGAGACTGGATCGCCTCGCCGCCCGCGCGGGCAACCATGTCCTGCGTGCCCCAGATCACGCGCGGGTCATGGACGATCCCCGCGCCGGGATTGTCCGCGAGAAAGGCGCCGGCCAGCAGGGCCACGATATACTCGCCGTCGATGAAATCGCCCTTCTCGTCGAAGAAGAAGCAGCGGTCGAAATCGCCGTCCCATGCAACGCCAAGATCGGCCCCGGCCTCGCGCACCGCATTCGCCGTGACCGGCTGGTTTTCGGCCAGAAGCGGGTTCGGGATACCGTTCGGGAAGCTGGGGTCGGGTTCGTGATGGAGCCGGGTGAATGTCAGCTTGGCGCCGCGCGCGGCAAGCTCGTCCGCGATGGCGTCGAAGGTCGGCCCGGCAGCGCCGTTGCCGGCATTGACGAGGATATGGAGCGGGGCAAGCGTCGCCGGATCCACAAAGCTCAGCACCCGGTCAACATAGGCGGCGCGGCAATCGCTGACATCGCGCACGAACCCGCCTTCGCGCGGGGCGCGGAACTGGCCCGCCTCGGCCAGCTCTTGCACGCGGCCGAGCCCCGAGGCCGAGCCAAGCGGCGCCGATCCGCGCTGGACCATCTTCATCCCGTTGTAATCCATCGGGTTATGCGAGGCCGTCACGCAAATCCCGCCGCAGGCATCAAGATGCGAGACGGCGAAATACATCTCTTCGGTGCCGGAAAGGCCCAGATCCAGCACCTCGACCCCGCTATCCACAAGCGCGCCCGAAACGGCGTCCGACAGCGCGCGCGAGGATTGACGCGTGTCGCGGCCGATCACCACGCGCCTGGCGTCCAGAGCTTCGACGAAGCCGCGCGCGATGCGGGCGGCGATGTCCTCGTCCAGATCATGCCCGAGCCGGCCGCGAATGTCGTAGGCCTTGAAACAGGTGAGTTTTTGCGCGGTTGCGGGCTGGGTCATGGGATTTCGGGCACCTTTCAAAGTTGTCGCGCGCGTTCTATCTCATCGCTCGCGTGCGGCCAAGCGGAAGCGGCGGCGTCAAAGCTTCTCGCCGGTCAGCAGGCGCGGCATCGGGTCCAGCGTCAGCCCTGCCGCCTGCCGCATGAACCGCCGCCGCAGCGGGCCGATGGCGGACACGGCGCCCATCCCCGCCTCTCGCAGCAGGCGCAGCGCGGGGTTGTCGTTGGAAAACAGCGTGTTGACCGCGTCCATCCCCATCGCGAGCGAGGTCGAATCAAAGCGCCGCCAGCCCTGATAGCGGGCGAGCGTCGGCGCCATCCCGATATCCTCGCCGCGCCGATGGGCGTCGATCACGCACTCGGCCAGCGAGGCGACATCGCGCAGCCCGAGATTGAGGCCCTGACCTGCGACCGGGTGCACGCCGTGGGCCGCGTCTCCGATCAGGGCGATACGCTCGGCGATGTAGTCATTGGCGAGGGTGAGGCTGAGCGGATAGGAAAAGCGCGGCCCGGCAAGCTCGATCCGGCCGGTCGCGGCTTCCAGATGCGGGGTGAGGGCTGCGATGAAATCGCTATCGCTCAGCGACGCGATCGCCTCCGCGAGGGGGGTCTTGGCGGACCACACGACCGAGGCGCGTCCGTCTTTCAGCGGCAGCACCCCGATCGGGCCAGAGGGCAGGAACACCTGCCAGGCGGTGCCGTTATGGGGCCGCTCTTGCGCGATGGCGGCGACGAGCGCGGTCTGCCCGTAATCATGGCCGGTCCGGCCAATCCCCGCGCGCTGCGCCACGCTTGACGCGCGGCCATCGGCGCCGACCAGAAGCCGCGCGCGAAGCGTCCGACCGTCCGACAGCGCGACCTCGATCGCGGCGGGGCCGGGTGTTTGCGCGATGACGGAGGTGGCGGGAATATGGGTCAGCCGCTGACCCATCGCTTCCAGCAAGGCGCGGTAAAGGAAGCGGTCCTCGAGCATATGGCCAAAGCTCGGCTCTTCCATCTCGGCGCTGTCGAAATGGAGCCCGAACGGGCCCGCCCCCTCTCCCGCGCTTTGATGGGTCAGAACGCGGCGGATCGGCTGGGCGTCGGGTTCAAGCTCGGGCCAAAGCCCGAGCGCGCCCAAAAGCCGCACCGACGACAGCGCAAGCGCATAGGCGCGCCCGTCGAAATTATCGCCTGCCCGCGCGCGCGCCGGGGCCGAGTCGATGACCGCAACGCTCAGGCCCGCATCGGCCAGTGCGAGCCCAAGGGCCGGCCCGTTCAGCCCCCCGCCTGCGATCACCACATCGAAATCCATGCTCATGGCCGCGATCCTAGTGGCACGGGCGGGATTGTCCATGCCGCATGAAGCCGCTTGGCCCGCGCGCGTTTGCCTGTTGCTCGGCGCGGGGTGCGGGCTTAGGCTCGGCGCGTTTTAGGCAGGCGAGGGGCGGCGATGGATTGGCTGAAGCAAAGCGCGGCGGCGCAGGGGCGGGCGATCATGGCCGGGCTGCTGGACCCGGTTGATCTGGTCGAGGCCTATCTGGACGCCGCCGATCGCCACCCCTACACCGAGCGGATCTACGCGCGCATGACGCCCGAGCGCGCCCGCGCCGAGGCGATTGCCGCCCATGACCGCGCGCGGGCCGGGCAGCGTCGCGGGCTGCTCGACGGGGTGCCGATAAACTGGAAGGACAATATCGACACGGCGGGCGCGGGCTGCGAGGCGGGCGCGGCCTTGCTGCGCGGTCGGGTGCCGACAAGCGATGCGGCGATCGTGCGCCATGCCTCGGCGGCGGGGCTGCTCTGCCTTGGCAAGGTGCATATGACCGAGCTGGCGTTCACCGGGCTGGGCGTCAACCCGATCACCGCGACGCCGCCCAACCACTATGACCCCGCGCTTGCGCCGGGCGGGTCCAGCTCGGGCAGCGCGGTGTCGGTCGCCGAGGGGCTGGCGGCGGCGTCGGTCGGCACGGACACGGGCGGCTCGATCCGCGTTCCGGCGGCGTGGAACGGGCTGGTCGGCTTCAAGCCGGGCACCGAGGCGGTGCCAAGCGCCGGCATGGTCCCTCTCTGCCCGCGCTTTGACGTTGCCGGCCCGATTGCGCGCTCGGTCGAGGATTGTGCCGAGTTGCTGGCCGCCATCACCGCCGCCCCCGCGCCCGATCTGCGCGGCGTCTCGCTCGCAGGGCTGCGCTTTCTGGTGCTGGAAGGCGCGCCCTTCTCGGGTGCCGATGAGGCCCCGCTGACCGCGTTCGAAGAGGCCACGGACACGCTTGCCCGCGCGGGGGCGTCGATCTCGCGCGCCGCGCTGCCCAGCGTCGATGAGGCGCTTGCCCTCTCGCCCGCTTTGCTGGGCGCCGAGGCCTATGCAAGCTGGCGCGCACAGATCGAGGACGCGCCCGAGCTGATGTATCCCCCTGTTCTCAAACGCTTTCGCGGCGGGAGGGATGTGCTGGCGAGCACCTTTATCGAGGGCTGGCAGCAGCTCGAACGTGTGCGCGGCGCATTTGCGGGGGCGGTCGCGCGCTGCGATGCGGTGATCCTGCCCGCCTCGCCGATCCTTCCGCCCGATGTGCAGCGCCTGCTGGACGACGCCGATTATTTCGCCGAGCGCAACCTGATGTCGCTGCGCAATACGCGGATCGCGAACCTGCTGGGTCTGCCGGCGATCACCCTTCCGACGCAGCGCCCGGCCTGCGGTCTGATGGCGATGGGCAAAAAGGGCGGCGAGCGCGCGCTGCTGCGGCTCGGCGCGGCGCTGGAGGCTGCGCTTCTCGCCTAGGCGCGCCGGGACAGAAATATCCCGCGCGGGGCGGACGCGACTGGACGGGCCGCGCCGCTTTGGTGTAACCTGCCGATAATTAACGGGGCGCAACGACCCCGGAGTGAGGCAGTCATGGCAATCCCCGAGCGGTTCTCGAACCTGCCGGATTACGCATTTCCGCGCCTGAGGGCGCTGCTTTCGGGCATCTCGCCGGGCGGCGAGCCTGTCATCATGACCGTTGGCGAGCCGCGCCACAAGCTGCCCGATTTCGTCGCGCCGATCATCGCCGAGAATATCGCGAGCTTCGGGAAATACCCGCCGAATGAGGGCACGCCGGCCTTGCTTGACGCGATTTCCGGCTGGCTCGGGCGGCGTTACGGGCTGGATGTGCCGCCCGATGGCATTACCAGCCTCAACGGCACGCGTGAGGGGCTGTTCAACGCGGCGCTTGCGCTCTGCCCCGAGGAAAAGCTGGGCCAGCGTCCCGCGATCCTGATCCCCAACCCGTTCTATCAGGTCTATGCCGTCGCCGCCGCTGCGGTCGCGGCCGAGCCGATTTTCGTCGCCGCGACCGAGGCGAGCGGCCATCTGCCGGACTACACCTCGCTTGATCCCGCGCTGCTGGACCGCGCCGCGATCGCCTATCTTTGCTCGCCCGCGAACCCGCAAGGCGCGGTCGCGGACGAGGCGTATCTGGAGCGGCTGATCACGCTGGCGGACCGGCATGATTTCCTGATCTTCGCCGATGAGTGCTATTCCGAGATCTGGCGCGATGCGCCGCCGCCCGGCGCGCTTGCCGTCGCAAGCCGGATGGGGCTGGCCGAGCGGGTCGTGATGTTCAACTCGCTCTCGAAACGCTCGAACCTCGCCGGGCTGCGCTCAGGCTTTGCGGCCGGCAGCGCGGCGCATATCGCCCAGCTTCGCCGCCTGCGCAGCTATTCCGGCGCGCCGGTTCCGCTGCCCGCGCAGGCGGTCAGCGCGGCGGCCTGGGCGGACGAGGCCCATGTCGAGGCGAACCGCGCGCTTTATCGCCGCAAATACGAGGTCGCGGACCGCGTTCTTGGCAATGTGCCGGGCTACCGCGCGCCGGAGGGCGGGTTCTTCCTGTGGCTGCCGGTCGCGGATGGCGAGGACGCCGCAACACGCCTGTGGCGCGAGGCGGGCATTCAGGTGCTGCCGGGCGCGTATCTCGCGCGCGAGGTGGATGGGCAGAACCCCGGCAAGGGGTTCATCCGCGTGGCGCTTGTCGCGCCGGAAGATGAGACCGAGGCCGCACTGCGCCGCCTCGCCGATGTGATGTACTAAGGGGGCAGGCGATGGCAAGCTGGCAGGCAAAACACCGCGATCCGCTGTTCGATCAAACCACGCAGGCGGCGCTGGAACGGCGCGGCAAAGAGCTGATCGGCGCCGGGCTGATCGTGCTTGGCGCGATGATCGCGGTGCTGCTTTACAGCTGGTCGCCCGACGATCCGAGCTTTCTCGCCGCCACCGATCAGCCCGCCGAGAATATGCTCGGCCGGTTTGGCGCCTATATCGCCGCTCCGCTGATGATGATCGCGGGGTTCGGCGCGTGGGGGCTAGCGGTTGGGGCCGCCGTCTGGGGGCTGCGGCTGATGCTCCATCGCGGGCAGGACCGGATCATGCGTGCGGTGTTTTTGCCGATCGCGATTGCCATTGCCTCGGTCTACGCGACCTCGCTGACCCCGCCCGCCGGGTGGGAGGAAAGCTACGGGCTGGGCGGGCATTTCGGCGATATGATGATGGGCGGGCTCTTGAACCTGATGCCGGTCAACATCGCGGCCGGGCTGAAGATCGCGTCGGCCCTCACGGCGCTTGCGACGATTGGCGCGTTCGCGTTCGTTCTGGGCTTTGACCGCCGCGAGCTGTTCGCGATCGGCCAGTTCCTGTTTGTCGGGCTGGTCACGGCCTATGACATCGCGCTGCGCCTGCTGGGGCGCGGCGCCTCGGCCTCGGCGCGCACGATGCAGAAAATCCGCGCCCGCGCGGCAAGCCGGGCAGGGGCCGCGCCGGCGCAGGACGAGGGCGAAAGCGAGCCGGCGGGCGGTCTCTTCGCCCGGCTGCGCGAGAAGGTCGCGCCCGCGCAGTTGCAGCCCGAGCTGGTCGAGCGCAGCCCGCATTACGATGGCGAGGCGCCCTCGCAGGACCAGATCGACGCGCGCATCCACGACGCGGTTTCCCGGCGCGAGGGGCTGCTGTCGTCGGTCACGCGCCGGCTCGGCGCCTCCAAGGCGCCGGTCGCCGACCCGCTGGACGATTTCGACGGCCGCGCCGATTTCATCGAGCCGGCGACGCCCCAACCCTACCACGCCGACACCGAACGCCAGATCCTGCGCCCCGGCAAGAAGCCGCAAACCTCGCGCCAGGCCCGCGACGAGGCGCAGCCCTCGCTGCGCTTTGACGAGAACGGCGGCGGCTATGAGCGCCCGCCTTTGTCGCTGCTGACCCAGCCGATCGCCAATCAGGGCATCCAGCTTTCCGACGAGGCGATGGCCGAGAATGCGCGGATGCTGGAATCGGTGCTGGAAACCTATGGCGTCAAGGGCGAGGTGAGCGCGGTGCGCCCCGGCCCTGTCGTCACGCTTTATGAATTCGAGCCTGCGCCGGGGATCAAGGCCAGCCGCGTGATTGGCCTTTCGGACGATATCGCACGGTCCATGTCGGCGCTGTCGGCGCGCGTTTCGACAGTGCCGGGCCGCTCGGTCATCGGGATCGAGCTGCCGAACCAGAACCGCGAGAAGGTGCTGCTGCGCGAGATCCTGTCGGCGCGCGCCTTCGGGGACGGGCGTATGCCGCTCCCGCTTGCGCTTGGCAAGGATATCGGGGGCGATGCGGTTGTCGCGAACCTCGCGAAAATGCCGCATCTTCTGATCGCGGGGACCACCGGCTCGGGGAAATCGGTTGCGATCAACACGATGATCCTGTCGCTGCTTTACAAGCTGACGCCCGAAGAATGCCGGATGATCATGGTGGACCCCAAGATGCTGGAGCTGTCGGTCTATGACGGCATCCCGCATTTGCTCTCGCCGGTCGTGACCGACCCGAAAAAGGCGGTCGTCGCGCTCAAATGGGTCGTCGGCGAGATGGAAGAGCGTTACCGCAAGATGTCGCGCATGGGCGTGCGGAACATCGAAAGCTATAACGGCCGCGTGCGCGAGGCGCTTGGCAAGGGCGAGATGTTCCAGCGGACCGTGCAGACCGGGTTCGACGAGGACACCGGCGAGCCGGTCTTCGAGACGCAGGAATTCCGACCCGAGACCTTCCCCTATATTGTCGTGGTCGTCGACGAGATGGCCGATCTGATGATGGTCGCGGGCAAAGAGATCGAGGCTTGCATCCAGCGCCTCGCTCAGATGGCGCGGGCGTCGGGTATCCACCTGATCATGGCGACACAGCGCCCGTCGGTCGATGTGATCACCGGCACGATCAAGGCGAACTTCCCGACACGGATCAGCTTTCAGGTCACCTCGAAAATCGACAGCCGCACCATTCTGGGCGAGCAGGGGGCCGAGCAATTGCTGGGCATGGGCGATATGCTTTACATGGGGAACGGCTCGCGCACCGTGCGCGTCCACGGCCCGTTCGTCAGCGATGAGGAGGTGGAAGAGGTCGTCAACCACCTGAAATCCTTCGGCCCGCCGAGCTATCTTTCGGGCGTGGTGCAGGGGCCCGATGACGAGGTCGCCTCGGATATCGACGCGGTGCTTGGGCTGGGCGGCGGCGCGGGCGGAGGCGCTGAGGGCGATGAGCAGCTTTACGATCAGGCGGTGATGATCGTGGCGCGTGACCGCAAATGCTCGACCTCTTATATCCAGCGCAAGCTGGCGATCGGCTATAACAAGGCGGCCCGGATCGTCGAGATGATGGAAGATCAGGGCGTTGTCAGCGCCGCGAACCATGTCGGCAAGCGTGAGGTGCTGGTCCCCGAAGTGTGACCTTCCGCCGCGCCCGCGCGGCAAAGCGGAACCTCTGCCTGCCGGTATTTGTTTTTGCCTCGATGCCGAGCAAGCATGGAGGCAAGAATGTTCGATACGAAGGATCATGGCGGCGAGCCGTTTGTCGTCGACATCGAGAAAGACACCAAGGACAACCCGAATTTCCGCACCACCCGCTGGACCGGCAAGCATCTTCAGATGACGCTTATGACGATCCCGGTGGGCGGTGATATCGGGCTTGAGGTTCACCCCGAGAACGACCAGTTCCTGCGTCTGGAAGAAGGCAAGGGCCGCGTCCAGATGGGGAAATCGAAGGACAATCTCGATTTCGAGCGCGAGGTCGAGGATGACTGGGCGGTGCTCGTGCCGGCCGGGATCTGGCACAACATCACCAATATCGGCGATGGGCCGATGAAGCTCTATGCGCTTTACGGGCCGGCCGATCACGAGAAGGGCACGGTTCACGAAACGCAAGAGGACGCCGAGAACGATCCGCACGAGCATTAGGCGGGCGGGGCAGGGGGCGCTGCCCCCGTCCCTTGCGGGACTCCCCCGGAGTATTGATGCGAAGAAGAAGCGCCGCCGGTTGTGATGGGCGGCGCTTTTTCCTGACTGGAGGGCGGGGTTCAGGCGGCGCGCTCGGCCGGCTCGACCAGTGCGACGATGTCCATCATGATCGTGTTCAGCTCGAAATCCTTGGGCGTATAGACGCGCGCGACGCCCATATCGCGCAGGCGCTCGGCGTCGTCGTCTGGGATGATCCCGCCGACGATCACCGGGATGTGGTCCAGCCCGGCGGTGCTGAGGCGGGCCATCAGTTCCTCGATCAGCGGCATATGGCTGCCGGAGAGGATCGAGAGCCCGATCACATGCGCGCCCTCTTCCGCCGCGCGGGTGACGATCTGCTCGGGCGTCAGGCGGATGCCTTCATAGGTAATGTCCATGCCGCAATCGCGCGCGCGGAAGGCGATCTGCTCGGCGCCGTTGGAGTGCCCGTCAAGGCCGGGCTTGCCGACCACGAATTTCAGGCGGCGGCCGAGGCGGCGGCTGACTGCGTCCACGGCCTCGCGGATCGGCTCGAGCCCCTCGGTGCGGTTGCTGGGCGCGGATGAAACGCCCGTGGGGCCGCGATATTCGCCGTGGACCGCGCGCATGATGCCGGCCCATTCGCCCGTGGTGGCGCCCGCTTTTGCGGCGGCGATCGAGTGCGGCATGATATTCTCGCCCCGCGCCGCCGCATCGCGCAGCGCATCGAGCGCGCGCTGCACGGCCGCATCGTCCCTCGCGGCGCGCCACTGGTCCAGCCGCGCGATCTGGTCGGCCTCGACCGCCGGATCGACGACCATGATCCCGCCATCGCCCGCCGTGAACGGCGAGGCTTCGCCCTGCTGCCAGCGATTGACGCCGACAACCACAGTCTCGTTCGTCTCGATCCGGCCGAGCCGTTCGGCATTGGCCTCGACAAGGCGCGACTTCATGTAGTCGATCGCAGCGATCGCCCCGCCCATTTCGTCCAAAAGCGCCAATTCGGCCCGCGCGCCGTCTTTCAGTTCCTCGACCTTCGCGGCGATGGCCGGGTTGCCGTCGAAAAGATCGGCGTATTCGAGAAGGTCGGTCTCATACGCCATGATCTGCTGCATCCGCAGCGACCATTGCTGATCCCAGGGGCGCGGCAGGCCAAGTGCCTCGTTCCACGCGGGAAGCTGCACCGCCCGCGCCCGCGCATTCTTGGAGAGTGTCACCGCCAGCATCTCGATCAGGATGCGGTAGACGTTGTTTTCGGGCTGCTGCTCGGTCAGGCCGAGCGAGTTGACCTGCACCCCGTAGCGAAACCGGCGGAATTTCTCGTCCGCGATGCCGTAGCGGTCGCGCGTGATCTCGTCCCAAAGCTCGGTGAAGGCGCGCATCTTGCACATCTCGGTCACGAAACGGATGCCGGCGTTCACGAAAAAGCTGATGCGGCCGACCATCGACGGAAACTCGGCGCCCGGCACCTTGCCGCGCAGATCGTCCAGCACCGCGATGGCGGTCGCAAGCGCGTAGGCAAGCTCCTGCTGCGGGGTCGCGCCGGCCTCTTGCAGGTGGTAGGAACACACATTCATCGGGTTCCATTTCGGCAGATGCGCGCGCGTATAGGCCGCAACGTCGGTGATCATCGCCAGCGACGGCCGGGGCGGGCAGATATACGTCCCGCGCGAGAGATATTCCTTGATCAGATCGTTCTGCACTGTGCCTTGCAGCGCGGAAATCTCGGCCCCCTGTTCCTCGGCCACCGCGATATAAAGCGCCAGCAGCCACGGCGCGGTCGCGTTGATCGTCATCGAGGTGTTCATCTTCTCAAGCGGGATCTGATCGAACAGCGCGCGCATATCGCCAAGATGGCACACCGGCACGCCGACCTTGCCCACCTCGCCCCGCGCCAGAACGTGATCGCTGTCATAGCCGGTCTGGGTGGGCAGATCGAAGGCGACCGAAAGTCCGGTCTGCCCCTTGGCGAGGTTCGAGCGGTAAAGCGCGTTCGATTTCGCCGCCGTCGAATGGCCGGCATAGGTGCGGAACAGCCAGGGTTTGTCTTTCTCGGTCATCGCGTCTGCTCGCAACAATCTTTCGGGTGGCTTAGCGTTATCGCAAGAATGATACAACGTCAATTCGCCGCAGCGCGGCAAGATCGCTCTTGCGGGCGCGGCGAGGGCGGCTCATTCTGGCGCTCAAGCGGCAGGAGCGCATGATGATCGAGAGTGCCTGGAACGATCTGGCCAAACCCTTCGTCGAGGTGCCGTTCGACGTCGCCCTGCTGCGGCTGAGCGCGTCCCTGATTCTCGGCGCCGTCATCGGGTGGGAGCGTGAGGCGGCACGGAAAGGCGCCGGGCTGCGCACGCATCTGATGGTGTCGATGGCGGCCTGTCTGTTCACCCTCGTCGCGTTCGAGCTGGTCGGCTTGTTCGACGAATCCACCGCGGTCGAGGCTGACCCGCTTGGGCTGATCGGCGCCGTGACCTCGGGCGTCGCGTTTCTGGCCGCAGGCTCGATCATCGTCTCGGGCGGCAAGGTTCACGGGCTGACGACCGGGGCCGGGCTGTGGCTTGCCGGAGCGATCGGCCTCACCTGCGGGATCGGGCGGGTGCCTCTGGCGGCGCTTGCGACCTTCATGGCGTTTGTGGTGCTGCGAGTTCTGATCTACCTCGTTCCCGGCGAGGCCGACGAGGAAGAAGCGCCGGCCCCGCCACCGAAAACGGACGAGACATAAAATTACAAAATAAAGACGCGTTCCATTGCATTGTTGCGCTGCGGATTGTAAGCCGTCACTCGACCCAGCCGCGATTCTGCGTTGCGGCATAATGAATGAGGTTTGACATGGCCTTTGACACGCCGACCCCGATTGCGCCCTATGACGCGCCCGAAAAAGAGCTGTACGAGATCGGCGAGATGCCCCCGCTCGGATATGTGCCGCCCAAGATGTATGCGTGGGCGATCAGGCGCGAGCGGCACGGCGAGCCCGATACCAGCTTCGAGGTCGAGGTGGTCGATACATGGCAGATCGACAGCCACGAGGTGCTGGTCCTCGTGATGGCGGCGGGGGTGAATTACAACGGCGTCTGGGCCGGGCTCGGTCAGCCGATCAGCCCGTTTGACGGGCATAAGCAGCCCTATCATATCGCCGGCTCGGACGCGTCGGGCATTGTCTGGGCGGTGGGCGACAAGGTCAAGAACTGGAAGGTTGGCGATCAGGTCGTCATCCACTGCAATCAGGATGACGGCAATGACGAGGAGTGCAACGGCGGCGATCCGATGTTCAGCCCCAGCCAGCGGATCTGGGGTTACGAGACGCCGGACGGGTCTTTCGCGCAGTTCACGCGCGTGCAGGCCCAGCAGCTCATGCCGCGCCCGCGCCATCTGACGTGGGAGGAAAGCGCCTGCTACACGCTGACCCTCGCGACCGCTTACCGGATGCTGTTCGGGCACGAGCCGCATGACCTCAAGCCCGGCCAGAACGTGCTGGTCTGGGGCGCGTCGGGCGGGCTCGGCTCGTTCGCAATCCAGCTCATCAACGCGGCCGGGGCAAACGCGATCGGGGTGATCTCGGAAGAGGACAAGCGCGATTTCGTCATGGGGCTTGGCGCGAAAGGGGTCATCAACCGCAAGGATTTCAAATGCTGGGGGCAGCTTCCGAAGGTCAACAGCCCCGAATATAACGAATGGCTCGCCGAGGCGCGCAAATTCGGCAAGGCGATCTGGGAGTTCACCGGCAAGGGCGTCAATGTCGATATGGTGTTCGAACATCCCGGCGAGGCGACCTTCCCGGTCTCGACGCTCGTCTGCAAGAAGGGCGGGATGGTGGTGATCTGCGCCGGCACCACCGGGTTCAACTGCACCTTCGACGTGCGCTATATGTGGATGCACCAGAAGCGCCTTCAGGGCAGCCATTTCGCGCATCTCAAACAGGCGAGCTCGGCCAATCGCATGATGATGGAGCGCCGGATCGATCCGGCCATGTCCGAGGTGTTCCCCTGGGCCGAGATCCCCGCCGCGCATATGAAAATGCTCCGCAATGAGCACAAGCCGGGCAATATGGCGGTTCTGGTGCAGGCGCCGCGCACCGGGCTGCGCACCTTCGAGGATGCGCTTGAGGCCGGGCGGCGCGACTGACGCGACGCGGGTGGCGCGCGGGCCGATCTGCTTTTCCCGCGCGCCCCGGTCGGTTATAGCGGCCCCGTCAGCAAAAACGGGGGCAGCAGATGACCGCAACAGCCATGCGCCACGATGCGCGCAGCCCCGAGAATCTGGGCGCGCTTGCCGATCAGATCGCGGGTTTTCTGGCCGAGGGGCGCACTCGCACCGCCGCCGCCGCGCTTGGCGGGCTTGCCGCGCCCGACTGGGCCGAGATCATCGAGAACATCGCCGCGCCGCTGCGCATTGATGCGCTGAGCCTTCTGGCCGAGCATGATCAGGCCGAGGTTCTGGGCCATCTGCGCGCCGATGTGCAGGATGATCTGGCCCGCGCGATGGCGCATGACCATCTCGCCCGGCTCATGTCCGCGATGAGCCATGACGAGCGCGCCGATCTGTGGAAGCGGCTCTCGCCCGAGCTGCGCGATGCGCTCTCGCCCGCGATGGCGCGGGCCGAGCGCGAGGATATGCGCCGCCTTTCCGCCTATCCCGAGGACACGGCGGGCGCAGTGATGACCTCGGATTACGCGACGATCCGGCCCGATATGCTGGTCGGCGAGGCGCTGGAATCGCTGCGTGTGCAGGCGCGCGATGCCGAGACAATCTATACCGCCTATGTGGTCGATGCGCGCCACCGGCTGCTGGGCGTGGTCAGCCTGCGCGATCTGCTGGTGACGCCCGATGCGGGCCGGATCGAGCGACTGATGCAGGCCGCCCCGGTCGCGTGCCATGCCACCGACGACCGCGAGGACGCGGCTCGGCTGATCGCGCGCTATGACCTCATTGCGCTGCCGGTGCTGGACGAGGCGGGCCGGCTGGTCGGGATCGTGACCGCTGACGATGCGATGGACGTCGCCGAGGCCGAGGCGACCGAGGATTTCTACAAGGGCTCGACCATCCAGCCGATCGAGGATTCGCTCGCCCATTCGACGCTTGCGACGCTTTATCGCGCGCGGATTTTCTGGCTGGTCCTGCTCGTGTTCGGCAATATCTTCTCGGGCGCGGGGATCGCCGCGTTCGAGGATGTGATCGCCGCCCATATGACGCTTTTGTTCTTCCTGCCGCTGCTGATCGCATCGGGCGGGAACGCCGGCGCCCAGTCCGCGACGCTGACCGTGCGCGCCCTTGCCACCGGCGATGTGCGCCAGTCCGATTTCGCGCGGCTGCTGCTGCGCGAGCTGGTGGTGGCGCTTGGGCTCGGGCTGACGATGGCGGCGGCCGTCTCGCTGATCGGCTGGTGGCGCGGCGGGGCCGAGATCGCGCTTGTCGTCGCGCTCGCCATGGTGCTGATCGTGCTGATGGGCGCGGTGATCGGGCTCGCGCTGCCCTTCGTTCTGTCGCGGCTCGGGCGCGATCCGGCGACGGCCTCGGGGCCTCTGGTCACGTCGATTGCCGATGTGCTGGGCGTTCTGACCTATTTCGGCATCGCGATGATCCTGCTCGACCTTGGCTGACCTTTCGCGCCGCGCCCCGGCGTGTTAACGCAAGCGCGGAATTTGCAGGATGAACACGATGACCGAGCTTGCCCAGACCCGCGACGATTGGATCGCCCGTATCTCCTCTGCCGCCGACCCGGCCGCCTTGGAAGAGCTGCGGGTCGCCGCCCTGGGCAAGAAGGGCGAGATCAGCCTGATGATGCGCGAGCTGGGCCGGATGAGCCCGGAAGAGCGTCAGACCAAGGGCCGCGCCCTGAACGAGCTGCGCGACGAAATCGACGCCGCCTTGCGCGCCAAGAAGGCCGGGCTCGACGACGCGGCTTTGGATGCGCGGATGGAATCCGAATGGCTCGACGTGACGCTGCCCGGCCGGCCGCGCCCGCAAGGCACCGTGCACCCCGTCAGTCAGGTGATGGACGAGGTCGCGGTGATCTTTGCCGATATGGGCTTTGCCGTCGCCGAAGGCCCGCAGGTCGAATCGGACTGGTTCAATTTCGACGCACTGAACATCGCGCCCGAACACCCTGCGCGGCAGGAACACGACACGTTCTTCATGGCGCGCGAGACGGGCGATAACCGCCCGCCTCATGTGCTGCGGACCCACACCTCGCCGGTCCAGATCCGCGCGATGCAGGAGCAGGGCGCGCCGATTCGCGTGATCGCGCCGGGGCGGGTCTACCGGATGGACATGGACCAGACCCACACGCCGATGTTCCATCAGGTCGAGGGGCTGGCGATCGACCGCGACATCTCGATGGCGCAGCTGAAATGGACGCTCGAAGAATTCTGCCGCGCCTTTTTCGAGGTGGATGAGGTCGAGCTGCGCTTTCGCGCCAGCCATTTCCCCTTCACCGAGCCATCGGCCGAGGTCGATATTCGCTGTAGCTGGGCGGGCGGCGCGCTGAAGATCGGCGAGGGCGATTCGTGGCTGGAAATTCTCGGCTCCGGCATGGTCCATCCCAAGGTTCTGGCGGCGGCGGGGGTTGACCCCGACCAGTGGCAGGGCTTCGCGTTCGGCATGGGGATCGACCGGATCGCGATGCTGAAATACGGCATCCCCGATCTGCGCGCCTTCTTTGAAAGCGATCTGCGCTGGCTGCGTCATTACGGGTTCGCGGCGGGGGATGTGCCCAGTGTCTCGGCCGGGCTTAGCCGGGGCTGAGCGCCACGCGCTGTTTCAAGCGCGGCTTGCCTTCGCGGGCGAAATGACCTTTGCTGCCCACAGCCGCTGAGAACGGGTGCCGGAATGGAGATCAGACGCTGGATAGCGGCCGGGCTTGTCGCGCTCGGGCTGGGCGCCGGGGTAGGCGGGGCGGCGCAGGCGGCCGATTTTCGCGTTGTCGATTATCGCGGCCAGAAGGCGCTTTTGCTGCACGGCGACATCGTCGAGGGCGACGCGATCCGCTTTGCCCTGATGCGCGATCGGGTGATGGATTTCCCTCATGGTCACCGGGTGCTGCTGCTCAACTCGCCGGGCGGGAGTGTCGATGAGGCGATGCTGATTGCCGAGCTGATGCGGCACCATAATTTCCATGCCGTCGTGCGCGAGGGCGAGGAATGCGTCTCGGCCTGCGCTTCGGTGGTGTTCCTTGCCGGGCGGCTCCATACCGTCGAAGAGGGCGGGATTCTCGGCCAGCATTCCTGCTCGGTCATGGGGGTTTCGGATTACGGCTGCAATGCCGAGATGGCCCGCTACGCAACGACGCTCGGGACCGCCCATGCGTCCGTCGCGCATTTCGTCGCCTCGGTGGGGCCGGACGACACGCATTGGTTCTCGCGGCTCGAGGCCGACCGCTGGGGGCTGACGCGCTATTTCAACCTTGGAGGCGCCAGCCAGAAGCGGCCCGCGCCGCGCCTTGGCAGCGACGCGGCCCCGGTTCTGGCGCCCATGACGCAAGGCTGGCTGGTCGATTTTCAGGGCGAGGGCTACCGCGCCTTCCTCCGCCCCCAAAGCGATTACGGCAAGCCGGTCGAGCTGTCGCTCTGGTGCCGCAAAAGCGCGCCGAGCGAGGTGCTGCTGGCCCTGACCGTCGAGGGCTCGCCGGATTCGCTCAAGAACGCGGTGCGCGGGCTTGCGGTCGAAATGGGCGGCGCGCGCCACGAGCTGCCGGTCGAGACGATCTCGCAGGCGGGGCATTTCGCATCGCTGATCGTGCGCCTGCCGGGGGCGGGCACTGCTGATCTGATCGAGACCCAGCCCGCGCTGTCGGTAAGCATGATCGACCCCGAGGGACGCGAAAGCCCGCTGGCCACCGTCCAGACCACGCTTGGCGCCGAGAACCTCGCCTTCGCCTTCGATCACTGCGACGGCGCCGCCTGACGCCCCTACCATTCCTGCGATTCTTGCGCTAACAGACCGGCAGAATTGACGGGGAATGGCGATGAAATTCACGGTAAGCTGGCTGCGCGAACATCTGGAAACCGACGCCTCGGTGGGCGAGATTGCCGATGCGCTGACGGATCTGGGGCTCGAGGTCGAGGACGTGACCGACCCCGCCGCGCGGCTTGGCAGCTTCACGCTGGCCAAGGTGATCGACGCCCAGCAGCACCCCGATGCGGACCGGCTGCGCGTGTGCCGCGTGATGACCGATGAGGGCGAAAAGCAGATCGTCTGCGGCGCGCCGAATGCGCGCGCGGGGATCACCGTCGTCCTCGCCAAGCCCGGCGATTACGTCCCCGGCATCGACGCGACGCTGTCGGTCGGCAAGATCCGCGGGGTCGAGAGCCACGGCATGATGGCCTCCGAGCGCGAGATGGAGCTGTCGGACGAGCATGACGGCATCATCGAGCTTCCCTCGGGCGAGGTCGGCGAGCGTTTTGTGGACTGGCTCGCGGCTAACGAGCCCGGCAAGGTCGATCCGATGATCCACATCAAGATCACCCCGAACCGCCCCGACGCGCTTGGCGTGCGCGGGATCGCGCG
Source organism: Paracoccus sp. (in: a-proteobacteria) (assembly GCA_030539455.1). Taxonomy (GTDB): domain Bacteria; phylum Pseudomonadota; class Alphaproteobacteria; order Rhodobacterales; family Rhodobacteraceae; genus Paracoccus. The sequence continues at coordinate 58,695 of JAUNRZ010000001.1, forward strand.
CGATCTGGCGGCGCGGGGGATTGGCACGCTGCGCCCGCTGCAAACTGCCGATATCAAGGGCACGTTTGCCAGCCCGATCGGTGTGTCCATCGCGCCCGAGCTGTCCGAAAAAGCGCCGGTTTTCGCCGGCCGCCTGATCCGGGGCGTGAAGAACGGCCCTTCCCCCGCCTGGCTGGCCGCGCGCCTGCGCGCCATCGGGCTGCGCCCGATCTCGGTGCTTGTGGATATCACCAATCTTTTCACCTTCGATCTGAACCGCCCGCTCCACGTCTTTGACGCCGCCAAGGTGCAAGGCGATCTGCTGGTTCGGCCTGCGCAAAGCGGCGAGCAGATCGAGGCGCTGGACGAGCGCACCTATACCCTCCCCGAAGGCGCAATGGTGATCGCGGATGAAAACGGGCCGCAGAGCATCGCCGGGATCATGGGCGGCGCGGCCTCGGGCGTCGATGAGGGGACGACCGATGTGTTCCTCGAAAGCGCCTATTGGCAGCCGATCACGATTGCCGCGACGGGGCGCGAGATGAAGATCAACTCGGACGCGCGCTATCGGTTCGAGAGGGGGGTGGACCCCGAATTTACCATCCCCGGCCTTGAGCTTGCGACTCAGATGATCCTTGATCTCTGCGGCGGCACGCCGTCCGAAATGGTGGTCGCCGGCGCCGTCCCCGATGCCGCGCGCAGCTACCGGCTGGACCCGGCGCAGGTGGTGCGCCTTGTCGGCATGGACATTCCCGAGGTCGAGCAGCGCGCCACGCTGGGCGCGCTTGGCTTCCGGCTGGAGGGTGATCAGGCCCATGTGCCGTCATGGCGGCCCGATATTCTGGGCAGCGCCGATCTGGTCGAAGAGATCGCGCGCGTCGCCTCGCTGACCAAGCTGGAGGGCAAACCTCTGCCGCGCCCGCGACCCGGCGTCCCGCGCCCCATCGTCAGCCCCATGCAGCGCCGCGAAAGCGCCGCGCGGCGGATGGCGGCGCAGCTTGGCTATAATGAATGCGTGACCTACAGCTTTATCGACGCCGGCGTGGCGGCGCTTTTCGGCGGCGGCAGCGATGCGGTGCGGCTCGAAAACCCGATCTCGTCCGAGATGACGCATCTGCGCCCCGACCTTCTGCCGGGGCTTCTGGCCGCCGCGGCGCGCAATCAGGCGCGCGGCTTCGCTGATCTCGCGCTGTTTGAATGCGGCCCGGTGTTCCACGGCGGCGAGCCGGGCGAGCAGGCGCTGCGCATCTCGGGGCTTCTGGTCGGCCATAGCGCCGCGCGCGACCCCTATGGCTCGCGCCGGGCGGTCGACCTTTACGACGCGAAAGCCGATGCCGAGGCGGTGCTGGCCGCCATCGGCGCGCCCGCCCGCGCGCAGATTGACCGCAAACTCGATGCGTGGTGGCATCCGGGCCGGGCGGGCAATCTCCAGCTTGGGCCGAACCGGCTTGCGACATTCGGCGAGCTCCACCCGAAAATCCTGCGCGAGATGGACATCAAGGGCACGGCCGTCGCCTTTACGATCAACATCGCCAACGTGCCGCAGCCCAAATCGCGCAGCATCGCGCGCCCGGCGCTGAATGTCTCGGATCTGCAAGCGGTCGAGCGTGATTTCGCCTTCGTCGTGGACAGCAAGATCGAGGCGGCGGCGATCGTCAATGCCGCCGCCGGGGCCGACAAGACGCTGATCGAAAAGGTCAGTGTGTTCGATCTGTTCACCGGCGAGCGGGCCGAGGCGCAGCTTGGCGCGGGCAAGAAATCCGTCGCGATCAGTGCGCGCCTGCAACCCCGAGACCGGACATTGACCGACGCGGATATCGACGAGGTCTCGCGCAAGATCATCGACAAGGTCGCCAAAGCGACCGGCGCGACGCTGCGCGGCTAAAGAAGGCCCGATGTCGCCCGAGCTGAAGATCCTCACGATCAACGCGGCGATCCTGCTGGTGGCCTATCTCGGGATCTACCCCTCGCAGAGGCCGCGCCGGGTCGCCGAGATGATCCCGACCGACATCGTGCTGAGCGCGCTTGCGCTTGGCGTCGCGGGGCTTCTCTTCTGGGGCAGCGGGGTGCGGTTCTCGCTGATTTTCGTCGAGGTCAACTGGTTCTGGTTCAGCCTCGTGACGATCACCGCGATGGAAATCCCGCTGCTGCTCTGGTTCATGCGGCGCTACGATGTGCCGATCGAGTAGCGCGCCCGCTTGCCCCTTGGGATCGGGCGCATCGCGACTATATTGGGGGCCAAACGCGCTTTTGTCGCGGAAAGAACTTCTGAAAGGCCTCTTATGACCAAAATCAACCAGATCGTCTGGGATGACACGGTGCTGCCGTTCCAGCTTGACCGCTCGTCCATTCGTGGGCGGGTCGCGCGGCTGGACGGGGTGCTTGACCATATTCTGTCGCGCCACGACTACCCCGCGCCCGTCGCGGCTGCGGTGGCCGAACTCGCGCTGCTGACCGCCCTGATCGGGCCGACCGTGAAGCTGCGCTGGAAGCTGTCGCTGCAAGTGCGCGGCAAGGGCGCGATCCGCACCATTGCGGCCGATTACTACGCGCCGGAGACCGAGGACGCGCCCGCGCGCATCCGCGCCTGGGCCAGCTTCGATGCCGAGCGGCTGACCGATCAGCCCCATTTCGACCAGATCGGCGAGGGCTATTTCGCCATCCTGATCGATCAGGGGCAGGGCAGTCTGCCCTATCAGGGGATCACGCCCTTGGCCGGAGGCTCGCTCTCGGCCTGTGCGGGGACGTATTTCGCGCAGTCCGAGCAGCTTCCGACCAGCTTCAGCCTGTCTTACGGGCTGTCGCAATTGCCGGGGCAGCAGGCGCATTGGCGTGCGGGCGGGATCATGCTCCAGACCCTGCCGGCGCAGCCTCAGACGGCCACGGACGGCGGCAGCGGCGAGGGCGGGCTGATCGAGGCGGCCGACATCCTCCAAGGCGCCGAGTCCGAGGATTGGAGCCGCGCGAACCATCTCCTTTCGACCGTCGAAGAGATCGAGCTGATCGGCCCGAGCGTTTCGCCGACCGAGCTTCTCGTGCGGCTGTTTCACGAGGAAACGCCCCGCGTCTATGACCCGCAGCGGGTCGAGTTCGGGTGCTCGTGCTCGGCCGATCGGGTGCGCGGGACGCTGTCGATCTACTCGGCCAAGGATATCGGGCATATGACGACCGAGGACGGGATCGTGACCGCCGATTGTCAGTTCTGCGGCGCGCATTATCGCTTTGACCCGGCCAGTCTGGGCTTTGAGGCGACGGTTGACGCCGAAGGTAACGCGCTGCCCCCGCAGGCCGAGGAATGAAGGGCGGCGCCGCCCCCGATCTGCGCGCGCGGCTTGCCGCTGCGCTGGATGTGGCGGCGGCGCCCAGCTCGGATTTCGATCTTAATGCGGGTGTCGCGGTTCCCGATCTCGACTGGCGCGCCGCCGGGGTTCTGGCGGCGTTTCACGAAGATGACGGGCGGCTCGTGCTGACCAAACGCTCGAGCCGCTTGCGCCATCATCCGGGCCAGATCGCGCTGCCGGGCGGCAAGGTCGATCCCGGCGACGCGGACGAGATCGCCGCCGCCCTGCGCGAGGCGCGTGAAGAGATCGGGCTCGATCCCGCGCAGGTCGAGCTGATCGGGCGCCTCCCCCCGCACCGCACCGTCACCGGCTTCGCGGTAACGCCGGTTCTCGGCATCATCCGCGGGCCCTTCGCGCCGATCCCCGAGGCGGGCGAGGTGGACGAGGTGTTCACGCTCCCCTACGCCCATGTCACCAATCCCGAAAGCTACCGGACCGAGCGCCGCCAGTGGCGCGGCGACTGGCGCGCTTATCTCGTTGCGCCGATGGGGCCGTATTACCTATGGGGCGCGACCGCGCGTATCCTCCACGCGCTCGCGCTGCGGATGCGCGCATGAGCCGCGCCTTGCCCCGCATCGAGGCGCCTTTTCTGCGCGATCCGGCCCTGCAAGCGGTGCTTGGGGCGATCGGCGCGGGCGGGCACCGCGCCCTGATCGTCGGCGGCGCGGTGCGCAATGCGCTGCTTGGCGCGCCGGTCGCGGATGTGGATATCGCGACCGATGCGCGCCCCGATCAGGTGATCGCGCTTGCCAGGGCGGCCGGGCTGCGCAGCGTGCCGACCGGCATCGCGCATGGCACGGTGACGGTGATCTCGGACGGGCGCGGCTTCGAGGTCACGACCTTCCGCCGCGATGTCGAAACCGACGGGCGGCGCGCCGTGGTCGCGTTCTCGGACGATCTTGCGCAGGACGCCGCGCGGCGCGATTTCACGATGAACGCGCTTTACGCCGAGCCGGGTGGGCAGGTCATAGACCCGGTCGGCGGGCTGGATGATTTGCGCGCCCGCCGCCTCGCCTTCGTGGGCGCGCCCGAGGCCCGGATCCGCGAGGATTACCTGCGTATCCTGCGGTTTTTCCGCTTTCTGGCGTGGTATGGCCGCGACGCGGAGCCTCAGGCGCTTGCCGCCTGCACCGAGCTTAGGGCGGGCCTTACGCAGATCTCGGCCGAGCGGATCACGGCCGAGCTGATGCGCCTTTTGGCCGCCCCCGACCCGTCCGAGGCGCTTGATCTGATGGCTCAAAGCGGCGTTCTGGCGCAGGTGCTGCCCGGCGCGGATAACCGCGCCATCGCCGCGCTTGTCGAGGCCGAACAGGAGCACGAAGCGCCGCCCAACGAGGCTCGCCGCGCCGAGCGGCGGCTCGCGGCACTGGGGCAGGGGCTTCATGAGGCGCTGCGCCTGCCGAAAGCGGCGCAAACAAGGCTGGCGAAGCTGGGCAAGGCGCAAGAGGCGCC
>JAUNRZ010000001.1:63566-100497 GCA_030539455.1 Paracoccus sp. (in: a-proteobacteria)
TGCCGAAAGCGGCGCAAACAAGGCTGGCGAAGCTGGGCAAGGCGCAAGAGGCGCCCGACCCGGGCGCGCTTGGCTATCATATGGGCGCCGAGACTGGCTATGACGCCGCGCTTGTGGCGCTTGCGCGCGGCGCCGCGCTGCCGGGGGACTGGGAGAGAGATATCGCCAAGGGCGCCGGCTCGCCCCTGCCGGTTTCAGCCGGGGATCTCGGCGGGATCGCACCGGGCCCGGCGATTGGCGCAGGGCTGCGCGCGGCCGAAAGGCTCTGGCTGGCATCGGGCTTCGCGGCCTCGAGGGGCGATCTGATCGCAGCGGCGCAGGACGCCGCCAAGGAGGCTGAGCGATGAAGTTCCTGCTGCGCCTTTTGGGCCTGATCGACGCGTTCCGCCCCGCCGAGGGCCCGCCGCCGCAGCGTCTGCTGCCGTTCTTTGCGTGGTCGCTGCAAGGGGCGGGGCGCGGGCTGACCGTCGCGGGCGCGGCGGCGGCGCTTGGCGGTATCGCGGATGTCGCCTCGGCGATCCTGCTTGGCATGGTGGTCGATGCGATCACCGGCTCGGGCCCGGGCGGGCTCTGGCCCGATCACGCCCCGCTCATCGCCGGGTTCGTGCTGTTCTTTCTGGTCGTCCGCCCGCTGATCTTCGGCTTTTCGGCGGCCAGTTCCTCGGTCATCATCGGCCCGAACATCCTGCCGCTTGTCCTCTCGCGCCTTCATCGCTGGACGATGGGCCACGCGGCCGAATTCTTCGACAACGATTTCGCCGGCCGCATCGCGCAAAAGCAGATGCAGACGGCGCGGGCGGTGACCGATGTGGCGACCGATCTGGTCAACACCGTCGCCTTCGCGCTTGCCTCGGTCATCGGGGCGGCGCTGTTTCTCGTCTCGGTCGATGCGGTTGGCGGCGCGCTGCTGCTGCTGTGGCTGGCCGCGTATCTCGCGCTTATCCGCTATTTCCTGCCGCGCATCCGCACCCGTTCGGCGGCGCGCGCCTCGGCCCGGGCGGTGATCACCGGCCAGGTCGTCGATACGATCACCAATATCCGCACCGTCAAGCTGTTCGCCCATTCCGAGCATGAGGACCGCGCCGCACTCGGCGCAATGGCCGGTTTCCGCGAGCGAGCGCTCGATTTCGGCGTGGTCAGCACCTCGTTCCGCTTTTCGCTGATGGCGCTTGCCGGGGTGCTTCCGGTCCTGCTGATCGGCTCGTCCGTGCTGCTTTGGCAGCGCGGGCTGGCAAGCGCCGGTGATATCGCCGCCGCCGGCACGATCGCGCTGCGCCTGTCGCAGATGACCGGCTGGGTCAGCATGTCGCTGATGAATCTGTGGGGCTCGATCGGCGAGGTCGAGGACGGGATGAAAACGCTCTCGCCGCCCCATACGCTGCGCGACGCGCCGGATGCAAAGGTGCTGGAGCGCGCCGAGGGGGCGATCGCCTTCGACGATGTCAGCTTCGCCTATGGCCGGTCCGAAGGGGGCGTTGACGCGATCACGCTCCATGTCGCGCCGGGCGAGCGGATCGGGCTGGTCGGTGCCTCGGGGGCGGGCAAATCGACGCTTATCTCGCTGCTGCTGCGGCTTTATGACGTCGAGGCGGGCGCGGTCCGGCTGGACGGGCACGATGTGCGCGATCTGACGCAGGAAAGCCTGCGCCGTCAGATCGCGACGGTCACGCAGGAGACGGCAATGTTCAACCGCTCGGCCCGCGCGAACATAGCCTACGGCGCGCCGGGCGCGAGCGAGGCCGAGATCTTCGCCGCGGCGCGCGCGGCAAAGGCGCATGATTTCATCCTCGCGATGGAGGACAGCGCTGGGCGGCGGGGCTATGACGCCCATCTGGGCGAGCGCGGCGTCAAGCTCTCGGGCGGGCAGCGCCAGCGGATCGCGCTTGCCCGCGCCTTCCTCAAGAACGCGCCGGTGCTGGTTCTGGACGAGGCGACCTCGGCGCTCGATTCCGAGGTCGAGGCGGCGATTCAGGACGGGCTCGACCGGCTGATGGAGGGCAAGACCGTGCTCGCTATCGCGCACCGGCTTTCGACAATCGCGCAGATGGACCGGATCATCGTGCTCGAGGATGGCCGCATCATCGAGCAGGGCACGCATGAGGAATTGCTGGCGCAAGACGGCACCTATGCGCGGTTCTGGGCGCGCCAGTCGGGCGGGTTCTTCGGCTTGGACGCGGCCGAGATGGAAGGCGCGGCGGAATGAGCTTCATGGTCGAGCGGCTTGGCCGCAAGGGCGACGGCGTGGCGCGGGCGGAAGATGGCAGGGCGGTCCTCGCCGAAAGGGTGCTGCCGGGCGAGGTGATCGACGGCAAGCCGGTCGCGGGCCGCATCGCGCAGCCCCGGATCCTGCACCCCGCGCCCGAGCGCGTCGCCCCGCGCTGCCCGCATTACGCGGGGTGCGGTGGGTGCAATCTGATGCACGCTTCGGACGAATTCGTGGCGGGCTGGAAGATCGATCAGGTCGGGGCTGCGCTTGCCGCGCAAGGGATCAAGGCGCGCCCCGCCGGCATCGCGACCTCGCCCGAACGGTCCCGCCGGCGGGCGGTATTTGCGGGGCGGCGGACCAAAGGCGGCGCTCTGGTCGGGTTTCACGCGCGCGGCTCGGACGTGATCGTGGATATCACCGATTGCCGGGTGATCCGCCCCGCGCTGCAAGATTTGCTGCCGGCTTTGCGCCGGATTGTCGTCGCCGGGGCTTCGCGGGCCGGCAAGCTGGCGATCACCGCGACCGAGACCCCTGCCGGGGCCGATGTGGCGGTGCGCGGCGGCAAGCCGATCTCGGCCGAGCTGATGCAAAAGCTGACCGGCATCGCGGCTGAGACCGGCATCGCGCGGCTGAGCTGGGAAGGCGAAGTCATCACCCTTCGCCCGCCCGAGCTCATGCTGGGCGGCGCGGCCGTGACCCCGCCTCCGGGCGCATTCCTGCAAGCCACCGCCGAGGGGGAAGCCGCACTGCGCGCGGCAGTGCTGCGCATCGTCGCGGGCGCGCGGCATGTCGTCGATCTTTTCGCGGGATGCGGGACGTTCACCCTGCCGATCGCCGCCCATGCCGAGGTGCACGCGGTCGAAGGGCTCGCCGCGCCGCTTGCCGCTCTCGATGCGGCGTGTCGGCGCACGCCTCGGCTTCGGCGGATCAGCACCGAGACGCGCGATCTCGCTGCAAGGCCGCTTTTGGTGGATGAATTGGCGCGATATGACGCGATCGTGATCGACCCTCCACGCAGCGGCGCCGAGGCTCAGGCGGCGCAGATCGCCGCGTCGGACGTGCCGCGCGTTGCCTGGGTGAGCTGCGATCCGGTCAGTTTCGCCAGAGATTGCCGCATCTTGCTGGCGGGCGGGTACCGGCTGGCGGCGCTTTACGCGGTCGATCAGTTCCGCTTTTCGCCCCATATCGAGACGGTCGCCGCCTTCACGCGAAACTAGCGAGAGATTGAGGATCGTGCTATTCGCTCAACCATAAGCGGCGAACAACAAAAGACAGAGGCAGTGATGATTCGAGCGTTCAGGGCCTTTGCGGCCGTTTTCGTGGTTGGCTTGCTGGTCGCCTGCTCGTCCGCGCCGACGCAGACCCGCTCGAAATTTCTCAGCTATAACGGGCCGGCCGTCACCCAGATCGTGGTGAACAAGGGCGATCGGCGGATGTATCTGCTGAACGGGCAGACCGTGCTGCGCAGCTATGACGTCCATCTGGGCAATGCACCCAGCGGGCACAAGAATTTCGAGGGTGACGGGCGCACGCCCGAGGGCATCTATTTCATCGACCGCTTCAACCCTAACAGCGCCTATCATCTGTCGGCCGGGATCAGCTACCCGAACGTGCAGGACACCGCTTTTGCCCTGGCGCATGGGCGTCGGCCGGGCGGCGATATCTTCATTCATGGCCGGGGCGCCGAGGGTGCTGCTGCCGCGCGCGCGCGCCGCGCCGACTGGACCGCAGGCTGTATCGCGGTCGAGGATCACGAGATCGAAGAGATCTACGCGATGCTGACGACCGGCGTTCCGGTCGTGATCAACCCCTGATCTGCGGCGGCGCTAGAGATCCCCGAACTCGATCAGCAGCGCCGAGATGTCGTCGTTCTGGTAAAACCCGCTGAAATCCATCACGCGGTCGCGCAAACGGGCGAGCAGGGTCTCGCCGCTGAGATGAGCGTTGTCTTCGACCATGCGGCGCAGCCCGTCATCGCCAAGCTCGCCGCCTGAGGGGGCCTCGGCCTCGATCAGCCCGTCCGAGACGATCAGCAACCGCTCACCCTGCGCGAGGGTCAGCTTGATCTCCTCGTAGCACGCATCCTCGATCAGCCCGATCGGCATCCCGCCGCGCCCGATTTTCTCGATCCGTCCGTCGGAGCGCATTACAAGCGGGTGCGGGTGGCCCGCCTGCACCAGCCTGATTTCGCCCGTTACCATATCGGCGAGCCCGTAAACCATCGTAAAATAGCTGTCGATGTCGAAATCTGCGGTCATCAGATGGTTGAGATATTTGGCAAGCTCGACCGGCCCCCGCGCCTCGTAAAGCCCCCATTCCGAGATGCGCAGCGCGACGTTCTGATCGAGCGAGGGCGACAGCATCGCCGATAGCCGCGCCGTCAGCAGCGCCGCCGTCACGCCGTGGCCCGAGACGTCGATCGCGTAAAACCCCGCGCAGCGCGAGTTGACCGGAAAGACGCCGACCAGATCGCCGCCGATATGCGCCGCGCTTTGCAGCAGCGACGAGACATCGAGCGTGCCGAAATTGCGGTGCCCCTGCCCGCCGATCGCGTGCTGGAGCTTGCGCGCTTCGATCAGATCGCGGTCGATTGCGGATTGCGCCGCGCGCAGATGCTCCAGTGTTTCTTGCAGATCCTCGCGGCTTTCACGCTGCGCCGCCTTCAAATCTATGATCCGCATTCCCGACTGAACCCGCGCCAGCAATTCGGGCGCCGCGATGGGTTTCGAGATGAAATCATCGCCGCCCTCGGCGAGGCTCGCGCCCGGCGCGCCGTCTGCATCGCGCGGCAGAAGCGCGATCACATAGCAATGGGCGTTGCCCTTGGTCCTGCGCAGCCTTGCGCAGAAATCGGCGGGCCCCACATCCTCCATCAGCGAATCGTAAAGGACGATCGCAGGCGGCTCGGCCGCGCAGAGATCCAGCGCCTGCTGCCCCGAGCTTGCACTGAGGACCCGGTAGCCCGCCCCTTCAAGCTGGGTCTGGAGCGCAAATCTTTGCTGCCGCCACGTCTCGGCGATCAGCACCAGAGGCGCAGGTCGTTCCGGGTCCGATTCGGGCAATAACGGCATTGGGATCATGACGCCTTGATAGCGCCGAGGCGTTAATGAGCCGTGAATCCGAGCCTATTTCTTTGGCCGAAACGCGACGATGCGGGCGGGGTCGGTCTCGATTCGGGCGGCTCCCATCAGATCGAGACAGTAAGGCACCGCTGCAAAAACCGCGTTGAGACAGGTCGCGATGGCCGCAGGCTTGCCGGGGAGGGTGATGATCAGGCTCGCATCGCGAATCACGGCGGTCTGCCGCGACAGGATCGCGGTCGGCACCTCGGCCAGCGAGGCGCGCCGCATCTCTTCGCCGAAACCGGCGAGCTCTTTCTCGGCAATGTCCATCACCGCCTCGGGCGTCTGATCGCGCGGCGCGGGGCCGGTCCCGCCGGTCACGAGGATCAGATCGGCGCCGGTCTCGACCAGCTCGCGCAGCTTGGCGGCGACCACCTCACGGCCGTCGGGGACAATATGGCGGTCGATCTGGCAGGGCGAAGTGATGACCCCGCGCAGCCATTCCTCGGCGCCCGGCCCGCCCTTATCCTCATATTCCCCGCGCGCTGCGCGGTCCGAGACAGTGACGATGGCGATGCGGGCGGGGCGTTCGGTCATGGCATTTTCCTTAGATTTCGCGCGAAGCTTGCCAAAGCGGCGCGGCGATGAAAAGCCGCGACGGCGCAAAGAACGCGAAATCTCCGAACCATTTTACCCTTTATTAACGTCTGCCTGTTATTCGCTGGCCAGATGGAGGGGGAAAGATGATGAAAGCTGCGCTGATTTTTGTGCTGATGGCGGTCGCAGGCTGCGCCTCGCAGATGATGGAGGGGTATCTCGGCAAGGATATCACCGAGGTGATCATGGATCGCGGCACGCCGTCGGGCGCGATCGACCTGCCGGACGGGCGGCGCGCGTTCATGTGGACGTCGACGCAAACCAGTGTTGCGCCGGTGACGACCAGCTACAGCGGCTCGGCCTATGGGGGCACGGCGATGAGCTATGGCGGCAGCGTGTCGCGGTGGGATTGCACCTATACCTTCATCGGGCAGCGCAACCCGCGCGGCAGCTACACCGTCGTCGATTTCCGCCAGCCCTCGCTGATGTGCGAATGACGCGCCCTAGCGCCCCCGCGCGTTCCGCGCCGCCAGCAGCTTCAGGCGCAGCGCGTTCAGGCGAATGAAGCCCGCCGCATCCTTCTGATCGTAAGCGCCGGCATCCTCTTCAAAGGTGACATGCGCCTCTGAATAAAGCGATTGATCGGACCACCGTGCGACCGTCCGCGCCAGCCCCTTGTAAAGCTTGAGCCGCACCGTCCCCGAGACGTTCTCTTGCGATTTGTCGATCAGGGCTTGCAGCATCTCGCGCTCGGGCGAGAACCACAGGCCGTTATAGATCAGCTCGGCATATTGCGGCATGATCTGGTCTTTCAGATGCCCTGCGCCGCGGTCGAGCGTGATCTGCTCGATCCCGCGATGCGCCTCGAGCAGGATCGTGCCGCCCGGTGTTTCGTAAACGCCGCGCGATTTCATCCCGACAAAGCGGTTTTCGACCAGATCGAGCCGCCCGATCCCGTGCTTGCGGCCATATTCGTTCAGCGCGGTCAGCAGCGTCGCGGGCGACATCTCCTCGCCGTTGATCGCGACCGCATCGCCCTTCTCGAAGGTGATCTCGATGAATTCCGGCGTATCGGGCGCATCCTCGGGGTTCACGGTCCGCTGATAGACGTAATCGGGCGCCTCATCGGCGGGGTTTTCCAGAACCTTCCCCTCGGACGAGGTGTGCAGCAGGTTCGCGTCAACGCTGAACGGGGCCTCGCCGCGCTTGTCCTTGGCGATCGGGATCTGGTTCGCCTCGGCGAATTCCAGCAGTTTCGTGCGCGAGCTCAGATCCCATTCGCGCCACGGCGCAATCACCTTGATCGACGGATCGAGCGCATAGGCCGACAGCTCGAACCGCACCTGATCATTGCCCTTGCCGGTCGCGCCATGCGCCACCGCATCCGCGCCGTGCTGATGGGCCAGCTCGACCAGACGTTTGGAAATCAGCGGGCGCGCGATCGAGGTGCCGAGCAGGTAAAGCCCCTCATAGACGGCATTGGCGCGGAACATCGGGAACACGAACTCGCGCACGAACTCTTCGCGCAGATCCTCGATATGGATATTCTCGGGCGCGATGCCCAGCATCTCGGCCTTCTTTCGCGCGGGCTCGAGCTCTTCGCCCTGACCGAGATCGGCGGTGAAGGTGATGACCTCGCAATCATACTCGGTCTTGAGCCATTTCAGGATGATCGAGGTGTCCAGCCCGCCGGAATAGGCAAGCACGACTTTTTTCGGTGCGCTCATGTCGGTCCCCCAGAGTTTGCCTCGGGATATTGGGTTTTTCGCGTGCTCACAAGTGGGCAGAGCGGTCAGATCAGGAACGCGCTCAGCACCTCGTCGCGGGTGATGTCGCGCCAGCCGAAACCGGCCGCCTCGATCCGCGCCTCGAGGGCGGCGAGGTTCTCGGGGCGACTCGTCTCGATCCCGATCAGCACCGAGCCGAAATTGCGCGCCGATTTCTTGAGGTATTCGAACCGCGCGATGTCATCCTCGGGGCCGAGTATGTCGAGAAAATCGCGCAAGGCACCGGGGCGCTGCGGCATTTGCAGGATGTAGTATTTCTTCTTGCCGGCGTGGCGCTGTGCGCGCTCGCGCACTTCGGGCAGGCGCTGGAAGTCGAAATTCCCGCCCGAGCAGACGCAAACCACCGTCTTTCCGGCAAGATCCGGCACATCGCGCAGCGCGTCGATCGCAAGCGCGCCGGCGGGCTCGAGCACGACGCCTTCGGTGTTCAGCATCTCGAGCATGGTGACGCAAAGCCGGTCCTCGGAAATCGCGAGCACCTGATCGGCGCTGAATTGGCGCAGCGCGGCAAAGGGCAGATCGCCGATCCGCGCGACGGCGGCGCCATCGACAAAGCTGGACATGCGCGGCAGCGTGACCTGCGCCCCCGCCGCCAACGCAGCTTGCAGCGAGGCCCCGCCGGCCGGCTCGGCAAACAGAAACCTTGTCTCGGGCGCCGCCTTCGCAAAATACCGCGTCACCCCTGCGGCAAGCCCGCCGCCGCCGACCGGCAGGATCACCAGATCGGGCGCGCTCCCCATCTGCGCGAGGATTTCGCTGGCCACCGTCGCCTGCCCCTCGATCACATCGGCCGAGTCGAAGGGCGAGATGAAGATCGCGCCCTCGCTACGGCAAAACGCCTGCGCGGCGGCGAGGGTCTGGTCGAAATAATCGCCGGTCAGCTCGATTTTCACGCTGTCACCGCCGAACGCGCGGGTCTTGTCGATCTTTTGTTGCGGCGTCGTCACCGGCATGAAGATCGTCCCGCTCGCGCCGAAATGGCGGCAGGCATAGGCAACGCCCTGCGCGTGGTTGCCCGCGCTCGCGCAGACGAAATGCGCATCGCTGCCCTGTGCCATCACCTTGCGCATCGCGTTGAACGCGCCCCGCAGCTTGTAGCTGCGCACGGGCGACAGATCCTCGCGCTTGAGCCAAATATTCGCGCCGTAACGGTTTGAAAGATATATGTTATGCTGCAAGGCGGTCGGATCGAACAGCGCGCGTATCTCGGCCTCGGCGCTTCTGACGGCTGCGGTAAAGTCGGACATGAGCGGTCTTTCCTTTGGGCCGGCCATCGTTGGCACAGCCCTGCCTAGGCGTCAACGCGGCGCGGCCGGCTGCGCGGCGTCAAAATCAGCGCTGCGACAAGGCTCAGCAGCGCGGCGCCGATCACTGCGGCCGCGAACCACAGGAAGGCCGCCCCCCGCGAGGGGGCGAGGGGCAGGGCGTCCGGCAGGTCAAGCCCCAGCGGCGGCAGGAAGCTGTAGGGGCCAAGCGTCAGAACGAAGGCCGCGCTTATCAGCCCAAGGCCAAGCCGCAGCGGCACGCGCAGCGCGTCGGTCCTCAGCCCGCGCAGCAGGGCGCGCCGCGCCCGCCCGATATCGGCGCCGATGCCAAGGATCGCCGGCACGATCAGCAGCACGAGGATCATCCCGAAACCCAGCCCGTAGACGAGCGAGATCACCGTCGGCTTGAGGAAAAGCGCCTGCGATGAGCGCTCGTAAAGCAGCGGGCCGAGCCCCATTACCGTGGTCGCCGTGGTTAGCATCACGGCGCGGAAACGATGGGCGATGGCGTCGATCACGGCCGGCCTTATACCGCGCGTCTCGGCATATTCATCGGCGGTCGAGATCAAGAGGATAGAATCGTTCGTGATGATCCCGGCCATCCCGATCATCCCCACGATCGAGAACAGTGTCAGCGGCAGATCCCAGATATAATGGCCCCAGACGACGCCGATCAGCCCGAACGGGATCACGATCATGACCGCGAAGGGCCGGCTCCAGCTTGCGAAGATCCAGGCGAGCGCGAGGTAGATGCCGATCAACGCGACGCCAAAGCCAAAGCCCGCATCGCCGAGAAAGGCGCGTTCCTGCTCGGAAAGCCCGGTCATCGTGTAGTCGACGCCGAAATCGGCGGCGATGGCGGGGAGGATCTCGTTCTGGATCTCGACCGTCAGCTCGGCCGCGCGCGAGGGATCGTCGCCCGAGATATCGCCGGTCACGGTGATCTGGCGCACCCCGTTCTCGCGCCGGATCGTCGAGAACCCGGCTTGCGTCTCGACGCTGACGATCGCGCCCAGTGGCACCCATTGCCCCGAGGCGGCGCGCATCAGCATCGTGTCAAGAAAGTCGTCCTGCCGCTGCTGCTCGGGCAGCTCGACGCGGATCGAGGCGGTGCGGGTGCCGACCGGAAAGCTCGCCGCCTCGATCCCCGCAAGGCGCGCGCGCAGCTCGCGCGCAAGCGCATCGGTCGTAAAGCCAAGCGCGCGGCCCTGCGGCGTCAGCTCCAGCAGCATCTCGTCCTTGTCATAGGCCATGCTGTCCTCGAGCGCCGAGACGTCCGGCAGCGCCCCGAGCCGCGATTTCAGCGCCTCGGCGGCGTTCTTGAGCTGCTGCGCATCCGCACCCGACAGCCGCACCGAGATCGCATCGCCCCCCGGCCCCGAGCGCCAGCCCCGGAAGCTGAGCGTTTCAAGCCTTGGGTGGGGCGGGGCGGCCTCTTGCAGGTCGGCGACGAACTGGAAGCTGGAATAGGGGCGAAGATCCGGGTCGATCAGCTCGATCGTGATCGCGCCAAGCTGATGCGGCTCTCGCGTGTCGGCGCCGGGCAGGGGGCGGCCGGAATTGCCGCCGATCTCGGCGATCGCATAGGTGATCGGGCTCGCGCCGTATTCCTCGGCATAGCGAGCGGCGACGTCAGCGGCGGCCTGTTGCAGCCCGGCAATGACCTCGAGCGTGTCCTCGCGCGTTGCCGAGGGCAGCATCACCAGATTGCCGCTGACCGAGCCCTGCTCGGGCGAATCGAAGAACCGCCACGGCACGGTGCCGGTCATCAACGCCGCGGACGCCCAGGCCAGCATCGCGACCAGCCCCGCCATCACCGGATAGCGCAGCGTCATGACCCATTCCGAAAGCGGGCGGATCAGGTGCTGGATAAACCATCGCAGCCCCCGGTTCATCACCCGCGAGGGCGCATCGTACCACCTTCCCTCGCCGATATGGCGCAGCGCGCCGGCCATGTGGTGCGGCAGCACAAGAAAGCACTCGATGAGCGAGGCGGCGAGCACGAGGATCACCACACCCGGAATATCGCTGATCATCCGCCCGAAGCGCCCGTCGATGGCCATCAGGGCGGCAAAGGCGATGATCGTGGTCAGGGTCGAGGCAAAGACCGGCCCGAACATGCGCGTCGCGGCGTTCTCGGCGGCCTCCTTTGGCGGCTCGTGCAGGCGCCTGCCGCGAAAATCAGCGTGCTCGCCCACCACGATCGCGTCATCGACCACGATCCCCAGCGTGAGGATAAGGGCGAAAAGCGAGATCATGTTCAGCGTCATGCCGAACGCATACATCCCCGCCATTGCCGCCAGGAGCGCGGCCGGGATGCCGGCCGCGACCCAGAACGCGGTGCGCGCGTTCATGAACAAGAACAGCAGCAGCACGACAAGCCCGAGCCCAAGGATCGCGTTGTCCAGCAGCAGCTCGAGCCGCGCCGAGATCTGCTCGGCCCGCGCGCGGATCAGATCGAGCGTGACATCCTGCGGCAGGCCCGGCCGCATCTGGTCCAGCACGCGTTCCACATCACGCTGGATGCCGATCGCGTCGCCCGCAGCCGACCGCTCGATCCGCACCAGAACGGCGGGGTTCGGGCCGACGAAATAGGCGCGGCTGCGATCGGCGCCCGACTGGCTGATCCGGGCGACATCGCCGATCCGAAGCGTCGTGCCGTCGCCAAGCGCCCGCAGCGGCAGCGCCGCGATCGCGGCCGGGTCGCGCTGCTGCGCGCCGGTGCGGATCCGCGCGCTGCCCGAGGCGGTCTCGCCCGCCGGGGTGCTCGCGCTGCCGGTAGCGATCGCGGCGGCGATCTCGCTCAGCGTGGTGTCGTGGCGCATCAGGCTCTCCAGCGGCACCTCGACGCGGATCTCGGGCGCGGCGATGCCGACGACCGAGGCGCGCGTGATCCCCTGCGCATAAAGCCGCGAGAGCAGATCATCGGCCAGCCGGCCAAGCTGGTCGAGCCCCACCGGGCCGGTGATAACCACATCGGCCACCCCGTCGCGCCATGCGCCGCGCGTGATCTCGGGCGGCTCGGCGCCCTCGGGCATGTTGCCGGCCTGCGCCGTCGCGGCCTCTGTCTCGGCCACGGCGCGGGCCATGTCCCAGCCCGGCTCGAATTCAAGCTGGATGCGCGCCGCCCCGTCCGATGCGCGAGAGGACACGTTCGACGCGCCCTCGACCGCCAGCAAAGACGGCTCGAGCACCGAGATCACGGCCCGGTCCACATCCTCGGCCCCCGCCCCGTCCCAGCGAACCGAGACGGTGACGGTCTGGATCACGGTGTCGGGGAAATACTGCGCGCGCAGATTAGGGAGCGCCATCAGCCCCGAGACGAGCATGATCGCGAGCACGAGATTGGCCAGCGTCGCGTGGCGCGTAAAATAGCTCAGCAGCGCGATGGGCGGGCGCTTAGCCATCGCCGTCGCTCGTTTGTGGTGGGGGCGCCTGCTGCGATGCGCCCGGCATGGCCGCCGACGCGGCGCCGAGATTGGGCCTTGTCGGTGCGGGCTCGCTTTCGACGCGCTCGGCGGCTGGCGCGGCCGCATCCGCAGAACCGCTCGCACCCGGGCTCGCGGCAGGTGTGGGATCGGCTGGCGCATCCGTGGTTGCGCGTTCTGATCCGTCGCTGCCGCCCGCGCCATCTGCCGCCGCCGCGCCTTCGCCTCGCCCCGCCCCGTCAGCTGCTGCCTCTGCCCCCGCCTGCGCTCCGCCGCGACCGCGCTCCCCACCCTCACGCCCGCCGCGTTCTTCGGCCGGAGCGCCCGGCTCTCGCACGCGGATGCCGGTGCCAAGCTGCGGGGCGCGTTCGGCGACGATGCGGGCGCCGGCAAGGGCGGGCGGGACGGCGATGATGACCTCATTGCCCTGCCGGTGCAGAACCTCGACGCCGTGCGCCGACAGCCGCCCATCCTCGGCGGCGACCAGAACCGCGCCGTCACCGCCGATCGCGGCGGCCGGGACAAGCGCCGCGCCGGACACCGGCGGCTCGGTGATCTGGACGAGCACGAAATCGCCCGGCCGCAGCATCTCGCCCCCCGCGCCGATATCGGCGAAAACCGTCCGCCCCGCGCCGCCCTCGGCGACCGACGCGGCGGCGCGGTCCAGCCGCGCGGGGATCGGCGCTGTGCCCGGCGCCGCGATCAGCAGCGCCTCGGCACGCTCGAGCCCCGCCCCCGCCAGCCGCGAATACTGATCGAGCGAGAGCGGCAACATCACCTCAAGCGAGGCCGGGTCGATGATCTGCGCAAGCTGCTCATTGGCCGAAACCAGCCCGCCCTCGACCGCCGCCACCTCGGTCACGCGGCCCGCAAAGCCCGCGCGGATCTCGGTATCGGCAAGCGCGCGTTCCGCCTCGCGCAAGGCAATCTCGGCCCGCTGGAGCGCCGAGCCCGAGGCGCCGACCGCGCTTTCCGCCTGCGCGAGCGCCGATCGACGCGACAGCACGGCCTGATCGGCGCTGGATACCGCAAGCGCCGCCGCCTCGCGCTCGGCCGAGGTGCCAAGCCCGCGCGCACCCAGATCCTGCTGGCGGCGCAGCGCATCGGCGCGCAGCCGCGCCTGCGCCTCGGCCGCCGCCAGATCGTCCCGCGCGATGTCGATCATCGCCTCGGCGTCCAGCGCATTCTGGCGCGCATCGGCAAGCGCCGCGCGCTGCGTGTCGCGCGCAGCCTCCGCCGATGCGGGGTCGAGCCGCAGCAAAAGTTGGCCCTGCCGGACCTGCCCGCCCTCGTGCAGCTCGGGCGCCATCCAGATGATCTGCCCGCCACTGCCCGCGCGCAGCTCGAGCCGCCGCCGCGCCTGCACGGTGCCGTAGACGTCAAGACGCGGGGTCAGCTCTTGCGGCTCGATCCGCAGCAGGCTCGCGGTATATACCATCTCTTGCGCCTGCCGCGCGGGGCCGGACCGCGAGGCCCTCTCCTGCGCCGCCTGCCAGATCTGAAACACGGCCAGAACCAGCAGCCCGGCGGTCAGCGCAGCGACGACCAGCCCCGTAAGCGTGCGGACAAGAAATTTCATGTTTCGGCCACCATAGGCCAGCTTTCTAGCCTGCGATAAGGAAACGCAAGCCAAACGGCGCGCCGGCCCGCCTCACAGCGCCGTGAGCCGGCCGGCGCGGCGCTAATGCCCTTGGCGGTTGGCCCAGCCCGCGAAGATCGATTCAAGGAACACGACCACATAGTAAAGCGCGATCCCGAGGATCGCGAGCGCGAACAGAACCGCGAACATCAGCGGGTAGTCGGAATTGATCCGCGCACTGTCGAAGAGATGCCCCAGCCCGCGCCCGTGAGGCGTCACGATCTCGACGAGGTTGGTGCCGATAAAGGCCAGCGTGACGGCGACTTTCAGCGCGCCGAAGAATTCGGGCAGGGTCTTTGGCAGCGCAATTTTCCAGAAGATCGTGAAGGGCGACGCGCCAAGCGCGCGCAGGATGTCGCGATATTCCGGCTCGAGCGTCGAGAGGCCAAGCGCCACCGAAACCGCGATCGGGAAGAACGAGATCATGAACGCAACGAGGATCGTGTTGAAATCGTGCTGCCCGACAAAGACAAGCGCCACGATCGGCACGACCGTCGCCTTGGGGATCGCGTTGAAGCCGACCAAAAGCGGGTAAAGCGCCGCGTTCATGGTGCGCGACAGGCCCATGATCATGCCAAGGAACACCCCAAACAGCACGGCAAGGCCCAGCCCCGCGACCGTGCGCCACAGCGTCTGCCAGCCATATTCGAGGAACAGCGCGCGGTGGCGCATGAAGGCCGGCCACAGATCCGAGGGCTTGGCCATCTTGTAGGTCGGCCAGCCGTTCCAGCGTACCCAGAACTCCCACAGCGCCAGCACGATGAGGAAGGCGATGATCGGCGTGATGATGTTCCGGGCGGTCTGGCCCATCGCGTTATTCATGCGGCATCCTCGGCTGCGCGGCCCTGCGCGATCTCGATCTGGTGGCGCAGCACCGACAGGATCTGCGCGGTTTCGGGCGTGTAGAGCATATCGAGCGGGCGCGGGCCCTTGATCGGCATATCCTGCACGAACTGCGTCCGCGCGGGCCGGCCCGACAGCACCACGACCTGATCGGCCAGATAGACGCTTTCGCGCAGATCATGGGTGATCAGCAGGGCGGTGAACGGCTCTTTCGCGCGCAGATCATGCATCGTCTGCCACAGATCCTCGCGCGTGAACGCATCGAGCGCGCCGAACGGCTCGTCCATGATCAGCACTTCGGGCTTGTGGACGATGGATCGGCACAGCGAGGCGCGCTGCCGCATACCGCCCGAAAGCTCGGAGGGTTTTTTCTGCTCGAACCCCTCGAGCCCGACCAGAGCCAGCAATTCGCGCGCCCGGTCCGCCCGCGCCTCGCGGCTCATCCTCGGGGCGACGATTTCGAGCGGCAGCGTGATATTGTCGAGGATCGTGCGCCATTCCAGCAGAACCGGGTTCTGAAACGCCATCCCGACGGTCTTGCGCGGCCCGCGCACCCGCTCGCCATGAAGGCTGACGATACCCTCATCGGGGAACATCAGCCCCGCGATCAGGCGGGTGAGCGTTGACTTGCCGCAGCCCGACGGGCCGACCACGGCGCAGAATTCGCCCTGGTTGATCGTGATGTCGAGCCCGTCCAGAACCGGAAGCGGGCCGGACGCGGTGCGGTAGGTGTGCCGCACGTCGCGTATCTCGATAAGCGGGACCGCACCGCCCGCGCCCGGCGCCGTCACTGGATCATCCGCTCTTCTGCCGGGGGCAGATAGGCGTCGGTGAAATAGGCATCGATCTGCGGCTCGTTCTGGAACTCGTAGGTCTCGGCGATCTGGTCGATCGAGCGCGCAAAGCGCTCCTCGTCGATCCCGCCAATGCCGTTCTCGCGCACCCAGTCGGTCAGGATATTCTCGCGCATGGCGATCTCGAGCCGGCGCGTTTCCAGCTCGACATCCATCGCCGGGTTGCGCTGCGCGAGCGCGGCGATGGCGGCTTCGGGGTCGTTCTCGGTGTCCTGAACGCCCTGCACCACGGCGCGAAGAAAGGCGGTGAGCTGTTCGGGGTTGGCCTCGGCGAAATCGGTGTTGGCGATGATCGCGTTGCCGTAAAGCTCCAGCCCGTGATCGGCCATCAGGATGACGGCGAGATCATCTTCGGGAACGCCAAGGCGGAGCGTGCCGAGGAACGAGGTGAAGCTGAAGCCGACGACGGCATCGACGCGGCCCTCGGCCAGCATCGGCTCGCGCGTCGGAAAGCCCAGCGGCTCGACGGTTATCGTGTCCATGTCGATATTATTGGCCGAGGCAAAGGCGGGGAACTGCGCCCAGGCGCCATCGGGCGGGGGCGCGCCAAGCGTGATCCCCTCGATATCCTCGACCCCGCTGACGCCAAGGCTGCGCCGGCCGATCACGGCGAAGGCGGGCTTGTCGTAGAACATCATGACCGCCGTGACCGGCGCGCCGGGGTTCTGGTCGAGAAACTTGACGAGGCTCGACATATCCGCGAACCCGACCGGGAACGCGCCGGTCGCGACCTTCGGTATCGCATCGAGGCTGCCTTGCCCCGCAGTGATCTCGACGCTAAGCCCCGCATCGCCGAAATGGCCGTTGTCGATCGCCGCGAAATAGGGCGCCGAAGGCCCTTCAAAGCGCCAGTCAAGCGCGAAGGGCATGTTCGTTTCGGCAAAGGCGGCCGTGCCCATCGCGGCGCTAAGCCCGGCGGCAATGGCGAGATTCCTGATCATCTGTTGGCACTCCACATCTGGGTTGATCGCATCGGGGCACGGCGTTCTGCGACGGCTTGAGGCCCCGGTCCGAACCAGATTAAGCGCAACTGCACCCTCGGGTTCAAGCCTTTCGTTGAAACCCGGCCTGCGCCCTTATCCGCGCATGAAGCGCCGCCGCGCATCGCGCGCGATATCGCGGCGCAGGGTCAGATCGTTGATCAGCTTTTGCTGCGCCGCGCGCGCCGCGCCCTCGGGCATGTCGGCCAACCGCGCGCGCGCCTCGTCGATCTGACGGCCCAGCACGAATTCTGCCGGCACGGCGCCCGCATCGGCCATCATCCGCATCAGCACATCCTGGCTGCTCTCGCGCAGACGCACGGGATCAAGCGGGCGTCCCTCGCCTTCGAGCCCGGAAAGATCGCCGCGCCTTTCGGCCTCGCGCATCCGCCTTTCGGCTATCAGATCGACCCAACTCATCTTCTTCTGCGCCCAAATACTCCCGCCGGAGGCAGCCCCCCGCCCGCGCTACATCTGCGATAGCTGAGACAGCGCCCCCCGCAAACGCGCGAGATCGGCGTCGAGATCAGCGAGCTTGGCGCGGGTTTCCTCGATCACCTCGAGCTCGGCATTCTCGACAAAGCGCGGATTGGCGAGCCGCTTGCGCAGCCCCTCGGCATCCTTTTCGGTCTTGGCGGCTGATTTCTCCAGCCGCGCGGTCTCGGCCGCGACGTCAATCACATCGCCGATCGGCAGCGCAAAGCTCGCCCCCGCCGCCGAGATCTGGAGCATCCCGCGGCCGGCCTGCCCGTCCTGCGGCGCGCCGACCCGCGCCAGACGCTCGATCAGCGGGGCGTTCGCGGCCAAGGCCGCGCGCGCCGCATCGTCCGCCTCGGTCACAAGCAGATCCAGCCGCGCGCCGGCCGGCACGCCCATCTGAGCGCGCGCCGAGCGGATATTCTCGATCAGCGAGATCACCCAGTTCATCTGCCGGTCGGCATCCTCGTCGATCAGCTCGGCCCCGTATTCCGGCCAGTCGCCGTGAACCAGCATCTTGGTGCGATCGCCGGTCAGGCGCCACAGCTCTTCGGTGACGAACGGCATGATCGGGTGCAGCAGGATGAAGCACTGGTCTAGCACCCAGCCCATCGTCGCCCGCGTCTCGGCGGCATATTCGCCGTCGAAAAGCGGCTTGGCGAACTCGACATACCAATCGCAGACCTTGCCCCAGACAAAGGCGTAAAGGCCGGACGCCGCGTCGTTGAAGCGATAGGCCGCAAGCGCGTCGTCGGTCGCCTGCCGGATGCGCGCCACCTCGCCGATGATCCAGCGGTTGACGGTGTGCGACGGCGCAGGCCGGTCGCCGCCGCCGCGCACGCCGTTCATCTCGGCAAAGCGGGTGGCGTTCCAGATCTTGGTGACGAAATTGCGGTTCGCCTCGACATGCTTCGGCCCGAGCTTCGGATCGCGCCCCATCGCCGCCATCGCGGTCAGCGTAAAGCGCAGCGGGTCCGCGCCGTATTGGTCGATCAGCGTCAGCGGGTCGATCACGTTGCCCTTCGACTTGGACATCTTCGCGCCCTTCTCGTCGCGGACCAGCCCGTGGACATAGACGGTATGGAACGGAATCTCGCCGACCACCTCGAGCTGCATCATCATCATCCGCGCGACCCAGAAGAAGATGATGTCAAAGCCCGTGACCAGCACATCGGTCGGGAAATATTTGCGCATCTCGGGCGTGTCGGCCGGCCAGCCGAGCGTGCCGATCGGCCAAAGCCCCGAGCTGAACCAGGTGTCGAGAACGTCGGGATCGCGCCAGATCGGATAGACGATCTCGGTCAGATCGCCGGTGATCTCATATTGCGCGAGCCCATGCGCAAAGGCGCGGATCGCGGCCTCGCGGTCCGGCGCCTCGATCACCCGCGCGCCGTTGATCGGGGTGGGCTGGGCGGCAAGCTCGTCCGTGAACAGCCCCTGCACCTCGCCGAAGCTGGCGGCGCAGCGATGGACCGCGCCGTCCCGCACCAGCCGGTTCTCGTTCAGCAGACGGAACATCTCGGCCGGGTCGATCTGCCCGTCGCCCTCGTCATCGCGATAGGCGCCGCCCTCCAGATCAAGCCCGTACCAGACCGGGATCTGATGCCCCCACCAAAGCTGGCGCGAGATGGTCCACGGCTCGATATTCTCGAGCCAGTTGAAATAGACCTTCTTGTGCTGCTCGGGCAGAATTTCGGTGCGCCCATCGCGCACGGCGTCGAGCGCGGGCCCGACGATGCGCTTGGTATCGACGAACCACTGATCGGTCAGCATCGGCTCGATCACCACGCCCGAGCGGTCGCCGAAGGGCTGCATGATCGGCTTCGTGTCGATCAGCGGGCGACGTTCAAGATGCTCGGCCCCCGTCTCGGCGTCGATTTCCTTGTGCAGATAGGTGACAGCGAGCCCTTCGGCGGTGATCTCGTCGATCACCTTTCGCCGCGCCTCGAAACGGTCGAGCCCGCGCAGATGTTCGGGCACAAGGTTCACCTGCGCGACATCGCCCACATCCTCGCCCTGCGCCGCCCGCGTGGCGATCGCGGCGCTTTCGGCATAGCTCAGCCCGTCCGCGCGCATCGCACCGCGCGTGTCCATCAACGCATAAAGCGGGATGCCCGCGCGCTGCGCCACGGCGTAATCGTTGAAATCATGCGCGCCGGTGATCTTGACCGCGCCCGAGCCGAAATCGGGGTCCGGGTAGTCGTCGGTGATGATCGGGATCAGGCGGCGCTGCTCGCGCGGGCCGACCGGGATCTCGCATAATTTGCCGACAATCGGCGCATAGCGCGCATCCGAGGGGTGGACCGCGACCGCCCCGTCGCCCAGCATCGTCTCGGGGCGCGTTGTGGCGATCGAGATGTAATCGCGCGTCTCGCGCAGCGTGACGTTCCCGTCCGCGTCACGCTCGACATACTCATAGGTCTCGCCGCCGGCGAGCGGGTATTTGAAATGCCACATATGGCCGGGCGTCTCGCGATTCTCGACCTCGAGATCGGAAATCGCGGTCTCGAAATGGGGATCCCAGTTCACCAGACGCTTGCCGCGATAGATGATGCCCTTGTTGTAAAGATCGACAAAGACCCGCAGCACCGCGTCGTGGAAATTGCCGTCCTCGCCCTCGGGGGCGCCGGGCGCGCCCGACATGGTGAACGCGTTCCTCGACCAGTCACAGGACGCGCCGAGCCGTTTGAGCTGCTCGATGATCGTGCCGCCCGATTCCTGCTTCCACGCCCAGACCTTTTCCAGAAACGCCTCGCGGCCCATCTCCTGGCGGGTGGCGTTACCGGCCTCGGCCATGCGCCGCTCGACCACCATTTGCGTGGCGATGCCTGCGTGGTCCTGTCCCGGCTGCCACAGCACGTCAAAGCCGCGCATCCGGTGCCAGCGGACCAGAATATCTTGCAGCGTGTTGTTCAGCGCGTGGCCGATATGAAGGCTGCCGGTGACGTTCGGGGGCGGGATGACGACGGAAAAAGCCTCGGCGCCGGGGGCGGCGTTCGCCCCGGCGGCGAAGGCGCGCGCGGCGTCCCATTCCGCGATGATCCGGGCCTCGGCAGAGGCGGCGTCGAAGGTCTTGTCCATGCTCATCGCGTGATATCCCCGTGTTTGCACGCCCGATTAACGAGTTGCGGCGCAAAGGCCAAGACTATTGCACCTGATCGAGCCGCAGCGACAGAACGGCGCCAATCGCCGACAGCATGCCCAAGAGGACCAGAACCAAGGCCGGCCCGGTCAGCGCGGCGATTGCGCCGAAGACGCCGCCCGCCAGCAGCACCGCGCCCAAAGCGGTGTTCGCAAGCGCGGTGTAGGGCGCGCGGGTCGCGTCATCCGTCATATCGGTCAGATGCAGCTTTCGCGCCATGCGCACGCCCTGATAGGCGCACTGCGCCGCGAACACCGCAAGCGCCGCGCCCATCGCCCCGCCGAGCCCCCCGAAGGCGAGCCCCGCCGCACCGGCGATCGTCAGCACAAGCGCCGCCGCCCCGCCGGAAAGGGCGAGCGCGAGCCGGCTCGAGCGGTCCGACAGCCGCCCCCACAGCCACGACGCGATCACCGCCGCCAGCGTCGAGGCGATATACAGCGTGCCAAGCTGGCCAAGCGCGTCGCGCCCCTCGGCCGCGCTCAGCAGCACGATGAAGGGCGGCGCGAAGGCGGTCGCCGCAAGCGCGGATCGGGCGGCGATGAAGAGGCGAAGCTGCCTGTCCTCGCGCAGCGGCGCGATCAGGGCGCGCAGCCCGCCGCGCGCTGCGTCTTGTTCGGGCTCGGACGGCGCCTCGCCCAGCGTCTGGAACACCGCCGCCGCCGCGATCAGCGCGGCCCCGGCGGCCGCGAGCATCCAGCAAAGTGTCGTGACGGTGAGGCTGATGACCCCGCTTGCCAGCAGCGCGGCGACGGCGAAAGCGACCGCCGCGCCCGCGCTTGCCGCGAGCCCCGTCACATGGCCCCGCCGCCCCTTCGGCACGGTCCGCGCCAGCGCATCCTTATGCGCAAGCGAGCCTGCCGCCCGCGCCAGCGCCAGCACCGCCAGCGCGGCAAGGATCGCAAGCCCCGCGCCCAGCCCGCCAAGGCTCGCCCCCGCCGCCGCCATCGCAAGCGCGGCCGCGCCCTGGATCGCGGCGCCGATCGCCCAGACGCGCTTGCGCAGCCTCGCCCGCGCGATGCGTCTGGCGAGCGCAAGCTGCGGCAACAGCGCGCCAGCCTCGCGCACCGGCACCAAGGCGCCGATGATCCACGAGGGCGCGCCAAGGCTGACCAGCATCGAGGGCAGCACCAGCTTCGGGTCGATCAGCGCATCGGCCAGTTTTTGCAGCGTCAGCGCGCCAAGATGAACCGCGCGGTCGCGCGGGCTTTCGCGGGCATCAGTGCTGGCGGCTTGCTGGCTCATGCCGGCAGGCTAGCGGGGCGGCGCGCGCGGTCAAGGGCCAGAGCGCGCGGTTTGCGCCGTCTCCTGAGTATTTGGGCGCAGCAGAAGCCCCGCGTCAGTCTTGATCGGCCCGGAGCTCGTCCGCTTTCTCCCAATGCGCGATCTGCTCGTCATAAGCCTCGCGGAAGGCGGGGCGGGCGGTCATCCGGTCCACATATGCGGTGAGCGCGGGATAGCTCTCAAGCTCGCCATCATCGGCGATCAGGCGCACCACGTCCGCAACCATCAGATCCGCGGCGGTGAAGCGCCCCGCGACGAGGTAATCGCGCCCCGCCAGAACAGCGTCGAGCTGACCCAGACGCTCATGCATCCAGCCATGCAGCTTTTCGGTGCTTTCGTCCTTGGCGTCGCCAAACGTGGTAAAGACCCACGCGGCAATGGGCGGCTCGATACTGCTCAGCGCCGCGAATATCCATTGAGTGACATGGGCTCGCTCCTCCTCGCCCTCCGGCATCAGAGCGGGGGATTTCCCGGCCAAATGAAGAACGATCGCCCCGCTTTCGAACAGCGTCAGGCCATCGTCCTGCAAGATCGGCACCTGATGGAAGGGCTGGATCTTCAGATGCGCGTCGCTTTTGGGATCGGCCGGCACGGTCGCGATCTCGTAATCCAGCCCCGCCTCGCGGCAGGCCCATCTGGCGCGCAGATCCTTGACATAGCCGCGCGGGAAATCGGGCACCCAGTCGAGCGTTGTAATGGTCAGGCTCATCGCATCCTCACTTTTCTGTGCCGACAATGGCGAACAGCGCGCCTTGCGGGTCTTGCGCCTGCGCGATCCAGACCGGGCCGGGGACTTCGCGCGGGCCCGCGATGATCTTGCCGCCGGCCTCGGTGATCGTCTCGGTCAGGGCGGTGACGGGGCCGGGCGCGCCGAAATAGGGCACCCAACTTGGCACAGGCGCGCCGACCATCCCCATGATTGCCCCGATCGAGCGGCCGTCATGGTCGATCATCTGGTAGGTGCCCATCTCGCCCATATCCATCGCCTCGCCGCGGGTCCAGCCGAAGAGGGCAGCGTAGAACTCGAACGCCGCCGCGGGGTCGGGGGTCATGAGATCGAGCCAGTTGCCGCGCCGGGTCTTTTGCTGGTTCCACGCCGCATCGGCCGGATCGGCGGGCGGGTCCATCGGCTCGGGCTCGAGGATCCCGAACACCGCGCCTTGCGGGTCGGCGATCACCGCGAAACTGCCGGTGCCCTTCACCTCTTGCGGGCCCATCAGAAGCGTCGCGCCGGCCTTGGTCGCCGCGTCCGCCGTCGCGGCGCAGTCATCGACGCCGAAATAAACCGTCCAGCTTGGCGGGATGTCCTGCCCCTCGTCCGGGACCATCAGCCCGGCAACCATCGCATCGCCGTCGCGGGCGAGGTGATAGCCCTCCATCACGCCGCTCGGCGCGGTCTGCCAGCCAAATACGCGTTGATAGAACGCGCCAGATTGCTCGGGCTGGGATGTGGCCAGCTCGAACCAGTGCGGTAATCCATGTTGCTTCATTTGAATTGCCTTTCAGGTAGAATAACGGGCGCGCTCAGTGATCGGCAGTGACCATCCACGCGGTGCCGAACCGGTCGCGGCACATGCCGAACCCGTCCGCGAAAAACGATTTGGAGAACGGCATCGTGACCTTGCCGCCCTCGGCGAGGCGGTTGAACAGCGCCTCGGCTTCGGCCTTCGTCCCGCCCGGGACGCTGATCGAGACGCCCTGCTGCGGCTTGCCGCCCCATTCCACCGGCATATCCGCGCCCATGAGCGTCGAGCCATCCGGCAACGACAATCGCCCGTGCATGACCCAGTTGGCCTGATCCTCGGGCAGCGGAGGCATGTCATTGCCCGCCGGCGCGTCGGAGAACCGCATCAGCTCGGCCGTGCCGCCGAAAATCTCGGCATAGGCGTTGAAAGCGTCGGCGCATTGGCCCTGAAACGAAAGATAAGGGGTGAAGTGCATCGCGTTTCCTTCCCTGTCAGGCGGTTTCATCGAAGACGGGGACGAAGCCGCCCCAGACCATGCGCATCCCGTCAAAGGGCATCTCGGGGTGCGGCTCGTCGCTGCTGGCCGCGCCCATCGCTTCGGCGGCGGCGTCGCAGGTGGCGCGGTCGGGCCATGCGGTCCATGCAAAGACGACCTCTTCACCCTCGCGCGCATCGACGGCGCGCCAGAAATCGGTGGCAGAGCCGCGCGGGACATCCTCGGCCCATGCCTCGACCGTGCCGAGACAGCCATTCGGCGCGAACATCGTCTCGTAGACATGATCGGCGAGCTTGGCATAGGCGTCCCTGTTCGCGGTCGGAACGGGCGTGATGAACGCCTGATAATAACCGCCGCGATCCGTTCCGGCGCGATAGAGGGGCGTAAAACCCCCGAAAATCAGCCGCTTGCCGTCGAACGGCATGGGCGGCATTGCCTCGGGGCTGAGCGAGCCCCAGGCCGCATCCGCCGTCGCGCGGTCGGGCCATTCGATCCATGAACAGGCGACAATTTCATCGTCGGACGCGTCAACGGCGCGCCAGAAATCGGTTTGCTGACCGTGCATGACATCCTCGCCCCAGATCGCGACCTGACGCAGCGCGCCGGCCTTTGCAAACAGGGGCCAGCTTGCGGCTTCGTGGTCGATATACGCCTCTTTCGCATCCTTCGGGACGGCGGCGACCATCGCAGAAAAATAGCTCATCAAGATCTCCCTCAATGTGATTCTTCGCTCAGCTTTACGCTTGCAGTATAAAAAAACAACTACTATTTTGTGCATATGAACAAAGACGCAAAACTCCGCTATGATGAGGGATGTCTGGGCGCCCATGCGCTGAACGCGGTGGGTGATCGCTGGGCGTTCCTCATCCTGCGCGAGCTGACTTTCGCGCCCAAGCGCTTCGGCCAGCTTCGCGCGGGAATGCCGCGCATCACGGCGGCGATTCTCAGCGCGCGGCTGCGCGAGATGGAAAGCGCGGGCATAATCGCGCAGGGCGAGGACGGCTACGAGATGCGCCGGGCCGGCCACGCATTCCTGCCGGTGCTGCAAGCGCTTTGCCGCTTTGCGCTGCTGCTGCCGGGACATGATCCGCGACGGTTTATCAGCCCCTCGGCCCTGATGATCTCGATGACCTCGTGCATCCTGCCCGAGGCGCCGGCCGGGCTTGAGGGCGGGTTCGTCATGGGGGACGAATCGTTTTTGCTGACGACCGGGCAGGGCGCGCTTGGGGTGCGCGCGGGCGGCGCGGAAGGCGCGCTCTTCACGCTGGAAGGCACCGCGAACCACCTCGCCGCCGCCGTCTACGGCACCGCCCCGATCGCGCTGCTGGAGCGCGAGGGCTTTCTGCGCTGCACCGGCGATCGCGAGGCGGCACAACGCTTTACCAGCTTTTTCTCGCTGATCCCGCAAGACGAGCATTTGCAAATCGGCGCGCGGTAACGCACATTCCGGCCAAACAGAAGCCGCCCGGCACCCTAAAGGCCGGGCCTTCCGTCAATTGCCAGAAGGGGCCGCAATGAACGACGCCAACACGGTCTGGGACAATCCGGCCGAAATCATCCGCAAGCGGCAGCCCGAAAACCCGGTCATGGTGTTTGCACCTTCGGTTCTTGCGGGGCTCGCCAAGCGATTTATCGAAGGGTTTCCGGGGCTTGTCACATATGCCGTGAAATCGAACCCCGATGAGCAGGTCATCCAGACGCTCCTCGATGCGGGGATTACGGGCTTTGACGTTGCCTCGCCGGTCGAGATCGATCTGATCGGCCGCATGGCGCCCGGCGCGGCACGGCACTACCACAACCCGGTCCGCTCGCGCGCCGAGATCGCCCATGCGGTCCAGGCCGGCATCGTCGCATGGTCGGTGGACAGCCAGTCCGAGCTCGACAAGCTGTTCGAGCAAGTCCCGCCCGAGAACTGCGAGATCTCGCCGCGTTTCACGCTGCCAGTGACCGGCGCGATCTATGATTTCGGCTCGAAATTCGGCGCGACGACCGAGCGGGCGGCGGAATATCTGCACCAAGTATCTGCGAAGGGCTACATCCCCTCGCTGACCTTCCACCCCGGAACGCAATGCACCGATCCCGGCGCGTGGGAGACCTATATCCGCACCGCCTACGACATCTGCGATTCCGCGGGGGTCAGTGCGCGCCGGCTCAATGTCGGCGGCGGTTTCCCCTCGCACCGCGTGCGCGGGGTCGAGCCCGAGCTCGAGGCGATCTTCGCCCTGATCGAGCGGGTCACGACAGAAGTGTTCGGCGCCTCGCGCCCCGATCTGGTCTGCGAGCCGGGGCGGGGGCTTTGCGCCGATGCGTTCTCGCTCATCGCGCGGGTGAAAGCGGTTCGCGATGGCACCCA
Source organism: Paracoccus sp. (in: a-proteobacteria) (assembly GCA_030539455.1). GTDB lineage: Bacteria > Pseudomonadota > Alphaproteobacteria > Rhodobacterales > Rhodobacteraceae > Paracoccus. The sequence continues at coordinate 89,443 of JAUNRZ010000001.1, forward strand.
TGTGTTTTTGAACGATGGCGTTTATGGCGGGCTGTCCGAATTGCCGGTGGTCGGCAATCTGGACCGGCTCGAGGTGCTCTCCCCCGAGGGCGTGCCGCGCGGCGGCGATGTCAGCGGCCGCGTGATCTTCGGGCCGACCTGCGATTCGGTCGACCGCCTGCCGGGTGAGCTGATGCTGCCTGACGACACCGCCGAGGGCGATTATGTCGTCTTTCACGGCGCGGGCGCCTATTCCGTGGTCACGAACACCCGATTCAACGGCTTCGGCGCGCTCGAGCGCGAGACGGCGCGCGCCCTGAGCTAAGCCGCGCGGATTTACGAATTGGCAGCAAATTCGTGCTAGCGTGGCACGATGAAACGCCCGTCCGTGATCCATGTCGTGCTGATCGACGGCACTTTCGCCTCGCTGATGGAGGGGCGGCACAGCAATATCGGGCAGATCTACAAATTGCTGCGGCAGCTTCGCGGGGTGCCGATCAGGCTCCATTACGCGGCCGGCCAGCAATGGGAGATGTGGCGCGATCTGCCGCGTCTTGCGGGCGGCGAGGGGGTCGCGCGCCGCATTCAGGCCGCCTATGCGTGGCTCGCGGGCAGCTACCGGCCCGGAGATCAGATCTATCTGCTGGGCTATTCGCGCGGCGCGTTCGCGGTCCGCTCGCTGGCGGGGATGATCTCGCGGGTCGGGCTGCTGCATCCCGAGGCGGCGGTCGAGCGGAACGTGCGGCTCGCCTGGCGCTATTACCGCGATCCGTCGCTGCCGGGGCTCGATGCGTTCCGCGCGGCGGGCTGCGAAAAGGATGTCGAGATCAGGCTGGTGGGCGTCTTCGACACCGTCATGGCGCTTGGCGTTCGCCTGCCGCTTTTGTGGATGCTGACCGAGCCGCGCTTTCGGTTCCACGACCACCAGCTTGGGCGCGAGGTCGCGCGCGGCGCGCAGGCGCTCGCGCTTGACGAAACGCGGGCGGCGTTCCAGCCGATCTTGTGGCGCTCGGGCCCGGATGCGCGGGTCAGGCAGATGTGGTTCCGCGGCGCGCACGCCGATATTGGCGGCCAGCTTGCCGGGTTCGAGCCGGCGCGCGGGCTCGCGAATATTCCGCTGAACTGGATGCTCTCGCAATGCGCCGAAGCGGGATTGCCGCTGCCCGAGGGCTGGCGCGAGGGGCTGCATCTGGACCCGGCCGCGCCCTCGGTCGGAAGCTGGCGCGGCTGGGGTAAAGCCTTCCTCGCCCGCGCACCCCGCCTTGCCGGCAGCGATCCGAGCGAGGCGATCCACCCCTCCGCGCTGCCCTATCACTGCGCAGCGATTCTCAGCGGCCCCCTCGCGGTGAAGGCCGGCGGCGCGAAACGCCGGCACCGCCGCCGCGCGGCGCGGGTTGCGGGGGGCGAAGAGGCCCAGGAGATTGCGGGTATCGATGCCGAGCCGTGTGAGGTGGGGGCGCAGGGGGAGTCAGAAAGCACCCGCCCCACAAATCTCGAGGCGGCGGGCGGTGAGCCGCGCTTTGCCGACGAAAACAGGCCCGGTGCATGGGATGATGGCGGGCATGATCCGTCTGAAACGACCCGCGCTCGGGAGGATCAATGGCATAACGCTGCGCTCGATCAAAATGAGGAGCTTGGCGCGCCCGGCGCTGCTGACCAACAGTCGCATGGGCGGGCGTGACCGGTCAGACGCGCCGAGCGACGCGAGCCTAGGCAACCCGTTACGTCGCGAGGCTATTTCTTATGATTAAGAAACTACCCGCGGCGTGCTGGAAGCAGCGATCAAGCAACCCAACCGGCCGCGCCACTATTCGCCGGCGCGCCAGAAATCTATCAACCGATGGTGCCGCCAAATGCAGGCAGACGGCTACCGACCCGCCGCAGGCATCCGACGCGCCCAACGCCGGAGCCTGCCACTGCGCGCAGTAGTCGGAGCAAGCCGCAGCAGCCAGCCAATGCACCCAGCAGCCCCACAGCAAGCCGTCGGAGCCAGTCATTGTGCCTTACGCGCCGCCCCGACTCTGCACCCAGCCATTGCGCCGAGCGACTTGGCCAGCCGAGGCGCCCATCCGCCCGTGTCGGGCGCTGCATCCGGCGCCCCGAGCTAGACGACACAGCCATGCGATGCCCGCTCCGCCGCAGTCACTGGCAGCATCCGGCGCGGTCACACAGCCCTCGCGCCCTAGCGCTACAGCAAGCCATTTTCGGCCAACCTAGGCGACGGGTCTACGTGCCCGGCCGTTAGGCGAAGCGCCTCGGCCAGCCGGGGCGCTCATCCGCCGGTGTCACTCGTGGCGGCCAATCCCGTCATACAGCCGTCGCCGCCAGAAGCCGCCTTTAGCACCCACAAACAGCCGCTCGAGCTAGCCCGGCCGTGAACCGATCCAACCCGCCGCGGTCAGCCGCCGCCCCCGCCACACCCTCAATCGCGCTGCTCAAGCCGCTCGCGCAGGGCGCGGAGGACGGGGAGGGCGGCTCGGATGCGGGCGGGGCCGATGTCGCGGACGATCTCGGACATCGCCGGCATGATCGAGGCGAGCGCCGCATCGCGCGCGGCCCGTCCGGCCGGCGTGATCGACACGAATTTGCGCCGCGCGTCGTCCCAGTCCGGGCGCACATGGATATATCCGGCCCATTCGAGCCGCGCGAGCGTGTTGGACATCGCCCCGCGCGTGAGATGAAACGCCTCGGCAAGCTGGGCGGGGCTGCGCTCTTCGTTGAGATGCGCGAGCAGGTTCAGCACCGAAAAATGCGAGATCTGCATCCCGCCCGGCAGCACGTCGCCCAGCATCGCGCGGGCCAGTTGCTCGACCACCAGCACCTCGGAAAAGAGCCCCGCAGCCAGCGCCTCATGCGCGGCCCGATCGGCGCGGGTGGTGGTTTCCGTGCTCATGGCGCCGCAAAGCTCCGGTCATGCGTCAAGGATGGGATGCGGGACCGTGCCGCATCGACCTCGGCCAAGTCAAGCTGCGCGATGGCAATTCCGGGCTCGGTGCCGGCGTCGGCAAGCACCTCTCCCCAGGGCGAGACGATCAGCGAATGACCATAGCTGCGGCGCGGCGCCCGCTCGTCCGCGTGCGGCGCCGGGTGCGCGCCGGTCTGCGCGGGGGCGATGACGAACGCGCCATTCTCGATCGCGCGGGCGCGCAGCAGGGCGTGCCAATGCGCGGCGCCGGTGGTCTGGCTGAACGCGGACGGAACAGCAAGGATCGCCGCGCCTGCCTGCGCAAGCGCGCGGTAAAGCGCGGGAAAGCGCAGATCATAGCAGATCGTCATGCCCAGCGGCGCAGGGCCCTGAGCCAGAACGGCGCGATCGCCGGGCTGGTAGGCGGCCGATTCGCGATAGGATTCGCTTTCGGAGATGGTCACGTCGAACATGTGGATCTTGTCGTATCGCGCCGCAATCGCGCCGTCCGGTGCGATCAGAAAGCTGCGATTGACGAAACGGCCGCCCGCGTCGCCCTTGAGCGCGAGCGAGCCGATCAGCAGCCATGCCCCCGCCGCCCGCGCCTCGTCCCGCAAGGCGGCGAGTGTCGGATCGTCCGCCTCGTTGCGTAGAACCGCGCGTTGATGCTCGCGCGAGGGCGAGATCATGTTGGTGCATTCCGGCGTCGCGATGAGCCGCGCGCCCGACGCCGCCGCCTCGCGGATCAGATCGCTTGTCTGCGGCAGATTCGCCGCCGGATCGTCGCTGACGCAAAGCTGGACAAGCGCGACCTTCACAACCTATCCCGTCAGCAGGGCGTCAAGCTTGCCGTCCCGCTCGAGCGCGCGCAGATCGTCGCTGCCGCCGATATGCTTCCCGTCGATGAAAATCTGCGGCACGGTCCGGCGGCCATTGGCGCGCTGCGTCATTTTCTCGCGCAAAGAAGGCTCGCGGCTGACGTCGATATCCGTGAAATCGACGTTTTTCTCGCGCAGAAGCTGTTTGGCGGCGATGCAATAGGGGCAGGTGGGGGTCGAGTAGATCTCAACTTTGGTCATGGTCACTCCTTGACTTGCTGCCCCCGAGATAGTCGCAGGGCGCGCGCAAATCAAACCTTGCGCTTAGCCGAGCGGCGCGCGCGCGAGGACCGCAATGGAAATATCGCCCGCGCCCGCTGCGATCAAAGCGCTCGCGCAGGCGCGCAATGTCGCGCCAGAGGCCATCACGTCATCGACCAGAAGCACCGGCGCGCCGGCCGCGCCGCCCGGACGGGCCGCAATCGCGCCGCTGAGATTTTCGGCGCGCGCCTCGATGCCGGCGCGGCCTTGCATCGGGGTCTGGCGCGTGCGGCGCAGCATCGCCGGATCGTGGCGGAGCGCATGGATGCGGGCAAGCTGGCCCGACAGCAAAGCCGCCTGATTATAGCCGCGTTTCAGCAGCCGCCAGGGATGGATCGGCACCGGCACCACGACCATATCCGGCGTGACCAAAGGCGCCGCGGCCCGCGCGAGCCACTGCCCAAGCGCCGGCGCCAGATCGGCCCGCCCGCCATGTTTCAGCGACAGCGCCAGATTGCGGCCCACATCGCTATAAACCATCGCCGCCCGCCCGCGCTGCCAGGGCGGCGGCGCGGCCAGACAGCTATCGCATAGAAGATCGCGCGGATCGCCCGAGGCGCGGTCCATATCGCCGCCCTCGGCCAAGGGCAGGCCGCAGCAATCGCAGGCCGCCCCGCTGATGAAGTCGCAATCGGGCCAGCAGAGCGGGCATAGCGCGCCCTCTTCGTCCACGCCCTCACCGCAGGCGAGGCATTGCGGCGGGTAGATGACCCGCAATGCAGCTTTCATCGCTGCCCGAACACCGTTATGAGTCGCTGCGATGAACTCGCCCGCCAAAAATCCTTCTCCCGACAGGGCGCGCCCGCGTCTGACGGACCCGCGCGCGCGCGATCATGCGCGGGCGCGAGCAAGCCGGCTGGGGCACGCCGATTTCCTTCACCGAATCGCCGCTGCCGAGATCGAGGATAGGCTGGCAGAGATTAACAAATCGTTTAGCCGCGCAGCGATCATCACCGATTTCCCTCGCCTCTGGGCCGAGTATTTCCCCGCCGGGGCGATGATCCCCAGCAGCGAGACGCTCGATCTGCCGCAGGGGCTCGATCTGGTGATCCACGCCATGACGCTCCACTGGGCGGATGACCCGGTCGGGCAGATCATCCAATCCGCCGCCGCGCTGCGCCCGGATGGCCTCTTTCTGGCCGTTTGCCCCGGCGGCGAGACGCTGGCCGAGCTGCGTTCCGTCCTCAGCGCGGCCGAGATCGCGCAAAGCGGCGGGCTCTCGCCGCGCGTGCTGCCGATGGGCGAGATCCGCGATATGGGCGCGCTGCTGGGCCGCGCCGGGCTGGCCCTGCCGGTCGCCGATCACCTGCGCCAGACCGTGTCTTACCGCGATCTCTTCCACCTCGCTGCCGATCTGCGCGCGATGGGCGAGACCAACGCGATGGAGGCGCGGCTGCGCACCCCGCCGCCCCGCGCGATCTTTGCCGAGGCTGCCGCCGATTATGCCGCGCGTTTCCCCGACCCGGACGATCCGGCCCGCATTCGCGCCACGTTCGATCTGATCTTCCTGACCGGCTGGAAACCCGCGCCCGGCCAGCAGCAACCGCTCCGCCCCGGCTCGGCGCAGATGCGCCTTGCCGATGCGCTTGGGCCCGAGAAAGCCAGCCCGCCAAGCCCGAAGGAGACGCCATGAAGCGCCCCCCGCACAGCCCCCACGATCACCCCGAGCTCCCAAGCGCCAAGACCGGCATCCTGATCGCCAATCTCGGCACGCCCGACAATTACGATTACTGGTCGATGCGGCGCTATCTGAACGAGTTTCTGTCCGACAAGCGGATCATCGACTACCCGGCGTGGAAATGGCAGCCGCTGCTGCAAGGCATCATCCTGACCAAGCGGCCATTCACCTCGGGCGCGAACTACAAGTCGATCTGGAACCACGAAGCGGGTGAGAGCCCGCTGATGACCATCACCCGCGCGCAGACCGAAGCGATCCGCGAGCGTGCGAAGGCGCGTTGGGGCGATCAGGTCATGGTCGATTTCTGTATGCGCTATGGCAACCCCTCGACCGGCGACGTCTTGGACCGCATGATCAAGGCGGGCTGCGAGCGTATCGTGTTCCTGCCGCTTTACCCGCAATATGCGGGCGCGACGACGGCGACCGCCAATGACCAGCTTTTCCGCGCGTTGATGGCGCAGAAATGGCAGCCCGCCGTGCGCACCGTCGCGCCCTATTTCGACCGCCCGGACTACATCGCCGCGCTTGCCGACAGCGTAAGCCGCGCCTTGGACGGGCGCCGCCCGCAGCGGCTTGTCGCCTCATATCACGGTATGCCCAGGCGCTACCTGCTCGAGGGCGACCCCTATCACTGCCAGTGCCAGAAAACCTCGCGCCTGCTGCGCGATGCGCTTGGCTGGGACGAGGGCAGCATCGACACGACCTTCCAGTCCGTGTTCGGCAAGGAGGAGTGGCTGCGCCCCTATACGGTCGAACATGTCGCCGCGCTCGCCAAAGAGGGTGTGACGGATATCGCCGTGATCTCGCCCGCCTTCGCGGCCGATTGCATCGAGACGCTGGAAGAAATTCAGGGCGAGATTCGCGAGGCGTTCGAGCACGCGGGCGGCAAGGACTTCACCTATATCCCTTGCCTGAACGACGATCCCGCGCATATCGAGCTTCTGACCGACCTTCTTGCCGAAAATCTCGCAGGCTGGGTTCAGGACCGGCACGCGGCGCAATAACCGGGATATGACGATGAGCTTTGAGCGCAACATCAAGATCGCCCCCTCGATCCTCTCCGCCGATTTCGCCGATTTCGGGCGCGAGATCCGCGCGATCGAGGATCAGGGCGCGGATTGGGTCCATGTCGATGTGATGGACGGGCATTTCGTGCCCAACCTGACCTTCGGCCCGCCCGCCGTCGCCGCGTTTCGTCGCCATGTGAAAACGGTGATGGATGTCCATCTGATGATCGCGCCGGTCGATCCATATATTCAGGCCTTTGCCGATGCCGGAGCGGATTTCATCACCGCCCATCTCGAGGCGGGCCCGCATATCCACCGCACGCTTCAGGCGATCCGGGCGGCGGGGGCGAAGGCGGGGCTCGCGCTCAACCCCGGAACGCCGGTCGAGGCAGCGGCGCCGCTCTTGGACATGGTGGACCTCGTTTGCCTGATGACGGTCAATCCCGGCTTTGGCGGGCAGAAATTCATCCACTGCCAGGTCGATCAGTGCAAGCGCCTACGCGAGATGATCGGGGATCGCCCGATCCATATCGAGATCGACGGCGGCGTTGATCCCGAAACCGCGCCTCTGGTCGCGGCGGCGGGGGCTGATGTGCTGGTCGCGGGCTCGGCGGTGTTCCGGGGCGGCTCGGTCGATGCGCCCGAGATCTACGGGCGCAACATCGAGGCGATCCGCGCGGCCGCCGAGGGCGCGCTTTGATCGTCATCTTCGATCTCGACGGCACGTTGATCGACAGCGCGCCACATATCCATTGGGCGACCTCGCAGGCGCTGAAAGCGCGCGGGCTCGCGCCGCTTGATCTGCCGCAGATCAAGAGCTTTGTCGGGCGAGGTCTGCCGAACCTCGTCGCGCAGGTGCTCGATCGGCTGGGCGCCGCCGACCCGGTGCTCGCGGCTGATCTGACGGCCGAGATCGAGGCGCTTTATCTCGAGCGGCTGGAGCTCAACATCCCCTATCCGGGCGCCATCGACGCGCTGGACCGGCTCACAGAAATGGGTGCGTCGCTTGGCATCTGCACGAACAAGCCGATCGCGCCGACCCGCGCCGTGCTGGACCATCTTGGCCTGACCACGCGTTTTTCGTCTATCATCGGAGGCGATTCGCTGCCCGTCCGCAAACCCGACCCCGCCCCGCTGCGCGCGGCGATTGCAGCCTGCGGGGCAGGTCCGGTCGCCTACGTGGGCGACAGCGAGGTAGACGCCGAAACCGCCCACGCGGCCGGTCTGCCCTTCCTGCTATACACCGAGGGCTACCGCAAAACCCCCCTCGACACGCTGCCCCACAGCGCCGCATTCAGCGATTACGCGGAACTGCCGGAGCTGGCGGCGCGATTTGCTGCGGGGCGCACAAGCAGCCCGCAGCGCTAGGCGCCTCGCGAGATAGGCAAGTGCCGCCCGTGCCGCGCCATCGTCCTCACGGGACGAGGCTCTGCAAATACCGCCCATAATCGTTCTTCGCCATCTCATCCGCGGCGCGGCCCAGCATTTCGCTGTCGATCCAGCCGCGGTGATAGGCGATTTCCTCGGGGCAGCCGGTCTGGAGGCCCTGCCGCTGCTCGAGCGTGCGCACCAGGTTGCCGGCGTCGAGCAGGCTTGAATGCGTGCCGGTGTCGAGCCATGCAAAGCCGCGCCCCATCAGCTCGACCGACAGCGCGCCGGCTTGCAGATAGCTCTCGAGCAGGGTCGTGATCTCAAGCTCGCCGCGCGCACTTGGGCGGACCGAGGCGGCGCGCTCGGGGGCGGTGCCGTCGAGGAAATAAAGCCCGGTGACGGCGTAATGCGAGGGCGGGTGCTGCGGCTTTTCGATGATCGCCTGCGCCCGGCCCGAGGGGTCGAAGTCGATCACGCCGTAACGCTCGGGGTCGGCGACGCGGTAGCCGAACACGGTGCCGCCCTCGGCGCGCGCATCCGCCGCCGCAAGAAGCTCGGGCAGGCCGTGACCGAAAAAGATATTATCGCCCAGAACCATCGCCGAGGGCGCGCCACCCAGAAAATCCCTCGCCAGCAGATAGGCCTGCGCCAGCCCGTCCGGCGCGGGCTGCACGAGATAGGTGAACGACAGCCCCCATTGGCTGCCATCGCCCAGCAAACGCTGGAATTGCGCCTGATCCTCGGGGGTCGTGATGATCGCAATCTCGCGGATATCCGACAGCATCAGAACCGAGATCGGATAGTAGATCATCGGCTTGTCATAGACCGGCAAAAGCTGTTTCGAGACACCGCGCGTGATCGGGTAAAGCCGCGTGCCCGAGCCACCGGCGAGGACGATTCCCTTTCGTTTCATGGCCTTGCCTCCAGTTCCTCAAGCACCTCATCGAGCCCCGTGCGCCAGTCAGGCCGCGCAACCCCGAAATCGCGCGTGATCTTGGCGCAATCGAGGCGCGAGTTCAGCGGGCGGCGCGCGGGCGTCGGGTAATCCGCGGACGGGATCGGCTCGATCCGGCAGGTGATGCCCGCGCGCGCAAAGATCTCGGCCGCGAAATCGGCCCAGCTCAGCTCGGGCGCGCCGCTGAAATGATAGACCCCGCCTTTGGCCGCGTCGGCCGTCATCTTCCCGGCCATCGAAAGGCAAGCAGCGGCGATGTCGCGCGCCGGTGTCGGGCCGCCGATCTGGTCCGAGACGATGCGCAAAGCCTCGCGCTCGGCCCCAAGGCGCAGCATTGTTTTCACGAAATTCTGGCCATGCACAGAAAAAACCCATGAGGTCCGCAGCACCGCATATTGCCCGCCCGCATCCGCCACCGCCGCCTCACCCGCCAGCTTGCTGCTGCCGTAAACCCCAAGCGGCGCGGCCTGCGCATCCTCGTCCCGCGCCTCGTTGCCCGAGCCGTCAAAGACGTAATCGGTCGAGATATGGACAAAAGGAATAGCGAGCCGAGCACAGGCAGCCGCCATCGCGCCGGGCGCATCGGCATTGATGCGGCGGGCGAGATCGGGCTCGGCCTCGGCGCGGTCCACAGCCGTATAGGCGGCGGCGTTGATGACCGCCATTGGCCTCGCCTCCGCGATCAGATCGCCAATCGCGCGCGGATCGTCACCCAGATCCAGCGCGCTGCGCGCCACGAACCGCGCCTCAGGCGCCAGCCGCGCCAATTCGCGCGCGACCTGCCCGGTCTCGCCGAACACCAGCAGTTTCTTCTGCGGAAAAATACTCATCAACCGCCCTCAGCCCGTGCCAAGCCGCTGCATGACGCCCTGCCGGTCCAGCAGGGGCCGCCACCACGCCTCGTTCGCGAGATACCACGCGACGGTCTGCGCGATCCCCTCTTCCAGCGTCACCGAAGGCCGCCAGCCGATTTCCGCGCGGATACGGGCCGGGTCGATCGCATAGCGGCGGTCATGGCCGGGGCGGTCGGTCACGAACGAGATCAGCCGCGCATGGGGCGCCCCGTCCGGGCGCTGCCGGTCCATCTCGGCGCAGATCAGCCGCACCAGATCGAGATTGCTCGCCTCGTTCTCGCCGCCGATATTATAGCTCCGCCCGACCGCCCCGCGCGCCAGAACGGTCAGCAGCGCATCGGCGTGATCCTCGACGTAAAGCCAGTCGCGCACATTGCCGCCATCGCCGTAAACCGGGATCGGCCGGGCGTGGAGCGCGTTCAGGATGACCACCGGCACCAGCTTTTCCGGGAAGTGATAGGGCCCGTAATTATTCGAGCAATTGGTCAGAACCACCGGCAGCCCATAGGTTTCATGCCAAGCGCGCACCAGATGATCGCTCGCGGCCTTGCTGGCGGAATAGGGGCTGCGCGGATCGTAGGGGGTCGTTTCAGTGAACTGTCCGGTCTCGCCGAGGCTGCCGAAAACCTCGTCCGTCGAGATGTGGTGAAAGCGGAACCCACCCGGCCGCCCGGCGCCGGTCCAGTAGGCCCGCGCGGCCTCCAGCAGATTATAAGTGCCGGTGATATTCGTTTCGATAAACGCGCCCGGCCCGTCGATCGAGCGGTCCACATGGCTTTCAGCCGCCAGATGCATCACCGCATCGGGGCGGTGCGCGGCGAAGATGCGATCGAGCGCGGCGCGGTCGCGGATATCGGCGTGCTCAAAGGTGTAGCCGGGGGCGCCCGCGACGCTCGCCACGTTTTCGAGGTTCGCGGCGTATGTCAGCGCGTCGAGATTGACCACCTGATGCCCCGCCGCCACCGCCTGCCGGACCACGGCGGAGCCGATAAACCCCGCCCCGCCAGTGACGAGCAGCTTCACCGCGATGCCCCTTCATAGCTGAACGGGCTTTGCCAATCGGCGAAGGCGGGCGCGCTTGCGTCCTTGGCCGAAAGATGCGGGCTCTCTTCGCCCCACTCGATCCCGAGACTGTCCCAGGCCACGGCGCCGTCATGCTCGGCCGAA
>JAUNRZ010000001.1:100597-103863 GCA_030539455.1 Paracoccus sp. (in: a-proteobacteria)
GCCCCACTCGATCCCGAGACTGTCCCAGGCCACGGCGCCGTCATGCTCGGCCGAATAGGGGGCGGTGCATTTATAGATGATCTCGGTGTCCGCCTCGCGCGTGATGAAGCCGTGGAGGAACCCCGGCGGCACCCAAAGCTGGCGGCCATTCTCGAAGCTGAGCTCGACCCCGAACCACTGCCCGAATTGCGGGCTGCCGCGCCTTGCATCGACGGCGACATCGTAAAGCCGCCCCCGCCCGCAGCGCACCAGCTTGCCCTGTGCCATCGGAGGCGATTGATAATGGAGCCCCCGCAGCGTGCCCGCCGCGCCCGACATCGAATGATTGTCCTGCACGAAATCGGGCAGATAGACCCCATCGGCCTCGAGCGCCGAGCGATTCCAGCTTTCGCAGAAGAACCCGCGCGCGTCGCCGTGCCGCCTTGGCGTGATCACAAGCACATCGGCAAGCGGTGTGGTCTCGATCTGCATTCTTTCTCCCGCGTCATCGCGCTCGGGCGGCACTTTGCCCGCCAAGAGCTCGCGCCGCAAGGGCAGGGCGCGAGCGAATTGTCTAAAAAGCAACGTAAGAATCCGCAAATGCTTAGCGCGCCATTTACTGCGGCGGCTTATGCTGGGCCTGTCCTCGAATCTGCCGGGAAGGATTATGGCCAAGCTCGAATTTGTCGCGACCCATCAGTTCTACGGTGGTCGCTTCGCCTCGAACATCGTCGATATGGCGTTGGTCGAGACCGGGGCGGGGCTGAGGCTGGTCACGGCAACCCATCTGGGCGGCGGGCTCGCCTCGTATCGGCTGGGCGCGGACGGAACGCTCAGCTCGGGCGGAACGCGCGCCTATCCCGACGCGTTCTCGCCGCTTGGCACGCCCTCCGTCACCTCGATCGAAATTGGCGGGCGGCAGATTCTGGTGACGTACGGCGCCGATGGCGCGCTGCTTCAGGGCATCGACGTCACCAATGTCGGCGGGCTGCCGCAATTCACGCAGGCGTTCCGGCCCGGCCAGCTTCCCGCCGGCACGATCGCGCTTGAGGGCGTCTCGGTCGGGGCGAGCGATTTCCTGATCGTGGGCCAAGCGAAATCGCTTGATCTGACCATCTACCGGCTGGCCGAGAATGGCGCGACGGCGCGGATGTCGGTGACGAAGCTCGCCTTGCCGGGCGGGGTGGACGGCGTTCAGATCGACATTCTCGAAGGGTTTCAATCGGGCGGGCAATCCTATGTCGTTGCCGGCTCGTCGCTCGGCAATTCCTTTGCGCTCTACCGTATCGACGCGCAGGGCAGGGCCGAGCTGCGCAGCCATATCATGCCCGACAATACAATCGGGATCACCGCCCCCCGCGATGCGATCGCGGTCGAGACGGGGGGCAAAAGCTTCGTCATCATCAGCGGCGGTGCCAGCAGTTCTTTGACCGTGTTCGAGGTCACGCGCGGCGGGCGGCTCGAGCTGACCGATCACGTCATCGACGCGCAGAACACACGCTTTGCGGGCGTCACGGCAATCGACAGCGTGACGATCAACGGGCGGGTGTTCATCGTCGCGGGCGGCAGCGATGACGGGATCTCGATCCTGACGCTCGACGCAGCCGGGCGGCTGATCTTGCTTGATACGATCGCCGACAGCGCCGCCATGTCGCTCGCCAGCGTCAGCGCCATCGCCGCGCGGGAAATCGACGGCAAGCTGGTCATCTTCGCGGGATCAGCCCGCGAGGCCGGCGTGACCGAGCTGCGCTTCGACCCCGGCAAGATTGGCCGGACCGAGACGGTCGGCAGCGGCGTTCAGCATGGCAGCGCGGGCAACGATATTCTGGTCGGCGGCCTCGGGACCACCCATATCATCGGCGGCGCGGGCGATGACATCCTGGTCGCGCGCGAGGGCACGACGCGGCTCACCGGGGGGGCGGGCAATGACCGTTTCGTGGTCCATCACAGCGCAACCCGCGTCATCATCACCGATTTCGAGCCGGGGCGCGATATTCTCGATCTGTCCGAGCTTGGCTATGCGCGGTCCCTCTCGAATATAAGCATCACGCCGACCGCCAATGGCGCGGTGCTGACCGCAGGGCCGATCACGATCGAAATTCAGACCGCGAACGGGGTCACGCTGCCGCGCGGTTTTTTCACGGACGAGATGTTCCATCTGCCCCATTTCGTCAACGATATCGACTTCTCGCGCCTGATAACGCCGGTCAATCCGCGCAATCCGACCCCGCCGGCTGAGACCGATGACGGGCCCGAGCCGGATTGGGACAGTCTCCATTTCAACCCCGGCCCTCGGCCCGGGATCGCCGCGATCAAACCCCCTCCGCCGCACCCCGAGGACCGCCAGTTCGGGACCGAGCGGAACGATGTGCTGATCGCCGCGGATCTCGGCTCGGCGCTGTTCGGCGGCGACGGGAACGACACGCTGCGCGGCAGCAACCACCGCGACATGCTGAACGGCGGAGCCGGCAATGACATGCTGGTCGGGCGCGGCGGGGATGACTGGCTTTATGGCGGGCCGGGCAATGACACGCTGCGCGGCGATGCGGGGGACGACTATCTTGACGGCGGTCCGGGCGACGATTTCCTGTTCGGCGGGATCGGCGATGACACGCTGATCGGCGGCACCGGGAACGATCTCTTGATGGGCGAGCATGGGGACGATCTGTTGATCGGAGGCGCGGGGGATGACACCTTGTCGGGCGGTCCGGGCGATGACACGCTGCTAGGCGGGCCGGGCAACGACCGGCTTGGGGGCGGTCCGGGCAATGATGTTCTGATCGACCTCGAGGGCAATAATTTCATCAATGGCGGTCCGGGCGACGACTGGATCGAGGCGGGCGACGGTGACGATATCATCATCGGCTGGTCGGGCGATGACACGATCATCGTCAGCGGCGGGCGCAACTCGATCTGGGGCGGGCAGGGCGACGATCTGATCATCGGCGGCAGCGGGCCGGACCGAATCATGGGCGGGCCGGGTAATGACCGCATCCGGGGTGGGGCGGGCGACGATTACATCAACGGCGGGACCGGCCACGACCTCATCTATGGCGGGACCGGGAACGACACGATCCTTGGCGGGAACGGCAATGACCGGCTTTACGGCGAAGAGGGCAACGATCTGATCTGGGGCGGGCTCGGCGATGATCTGATCGTCGGCGGGCCGGGCGATGACACGCTTCTGGGCGAGCAGGGCAACGACACGCTGATCGGAGGCGAGGGGAATGACGTGCTGCGCGGCGGCACCGGCAACGATCTCATCTATGGCGGGCCGGGCAATGACC
>JAUNRZ010000071.1:0-8698 GCA_030539455.1 Paracoccus sp. (in: a-proteobacteria)
CGCAGCTTCCGCTGAACGCCTACGGCGCCAGCAAGCGCGCGATCGAGGATATGCTCCGCGATTTTGGCGCCTCGGACGGGCTGCGCAGCGTGGTTTTCCGCTATTTCAACGTCGCGGGCGCCGATCCCGAGGCCGAGTTGGGCGAATTTCACCAGCCCGAGACCCATCTCATCCCGCTGATCCTCGACGCAATCGACGGCAAGCGCGCGGCGCTGACCGTTCACGGCACCGACTACCCGACCGAGGACGGCACCTGCATCCGCGACTATGTCCATGTGATGGATCTTGTGGACGCTCACGTGCTGGGGCTGGGCTGGCTGCGCGCCGGGAACGGCCCGCAGGAGGGCGGGGTGGAGCTGTTTTGCCTCGGGACCGGCAACGGGTTCTCGGTGCGCGAAGTGATCGAGAACGCGCGGCATATCACGAACCGCGCGGTGCCGGTCAATGATGGCCCGCGCCGGGCAGGCGATGCGGTCAAGCTGGTGTCGGGCAGCGCGAAAGCCGCGCGCGTTCTGGGCTGGCAGCCCTTCCGGTCGAACCTGCCGCAGATGATCGGCGATGCGTGGCGGTGGCACCAGACTGGCGGATATGAGCGGTGAGCCGCCCGTTCTGCTGGACGTCTCGCGCCTCGTCTCGCGGCTCGGCCGGGGGACGCTAACCGGCATAGACCGTGTCGAGGCGGAATGGCTGGCCCATCTTACATCGCGCGATCACCTGCTTTTGTGCCGCGTGACCGCAGGCCAGCTTCTGCTGCCGCCCGAGGCTGGCAGGCTGATCCTTGACTGGCTTGCGGGCGCGGAGCGCGGGCTGGCCCCGCGCGCCCATTGGCGCGACAGGCTGCGCGGCCGGGGCGGCGTTCCAGCCCGCGCCGAAGCGGCATTGCGGCGCATTGCGATCGCAAAAGCCGGGCGCGGCGGGCGGGGGCTTGGCGCGGCAGCGCGGGCGCATTTTTCGGGGAAGCCGGGCGCGGGGCAGGGCGTTTACTTCAATCTCGGGCATAGCAATCTAACGCCAGCGCTGCTGCGCAGCATGGCGCCGCTGCTGCGCGCGGTGATGATCCACGACACCATCCCGCTCGATCATCCCGAGCTCAGCAGCCCCGGCCAGCCCGAGAAGTTCCGCCACCGTCTGATGGCCGCGCTGCAACTCGCCGACCAGATTTTCACCGTCTCCGAGGCTGCGAAAAGCAGCGTCGAGACATGGCGCGCCCGGCTGGCGATCGCCCCGCGCGCGCCGATCGCGGCGGTGCGGATCGGCACCCGCCTCGCCGCGCCTGACCCGGCCGCGCTGCCGGCGGGCCTCGATCTCAGCGGCCCCTATTTCGTGACCATCGGCACGATCGAGCCGCGCAAGAACCACGCGCTTTTGCTTGATGTGTGGCAGCGCCTTGCCCAAGAGATGCCCGCCCCTGAGCTGCCGCGCCTTTACATCGTCGGCGCGCGCGGCTGGGCTCCGGACGCGCTGCTACGCCGGCTTGACCTTCTGCCGAAAGACGGCCCGGTGGTCGAGCTTTCCGGCCTTGGCGACGGCGCCGTTGCTGCCTTGCTGGAAGGTGCGCGCGCCCTGCTGATGCCCTCGCGCACTGAGGGGTTCGGGCTTCCGCTGACCGAGGCCGCCGCGCGGGGCGTTCCGGTCCTGACGGCCCCGTTTGCGGCGGCGCGCGAGCTCTTGGGCGATTATGCGGTGTATCTGAGCCCGGACGACATCGCAGCCTGGGCCGACTCCATAGAAAAAGCCTCAAGAAACAGTGACAAATCGAGCAAATCTCTTGCGCCCGATGACTGGGATCGTCATTTTTCAACTGTCTCGGATGTGCTCGCCCGCCGCCTGCTCGATTTTGGTTAACTAGTGGTTAGGATGTGCATTGGGGTGGAGTCTTTCCCGAAGCTGGAATCTGTTCAAGCTGCGCGCAGCGCGGCAATGGCTGCTCGGTCGCGCGATCAGGCGCGGCAGGCGGCAGCTTAAACCGGCGGCGCTGCGCATCGATCAGGCAGCGCCCGACGCCGTGCTGTGCTTTGTCACGCAGCGCAACGAGATGCCGCGCCTGCCGCATTTTCTCAACTATTACCGCAGCCTCGGCGCGGGGCATTTCCTGTTCGTCGATAACGGCTCGACCGATGGCAGCGTCGAATATCTGCGCGGCCAGCCCGATGTCACGCTGTTCACGACGACGGCGAGCTACAAGAGCTCCCGCTTCGGGATGGACTGGATCAACTATCTTCTGTTCCGCTACGGCAGCGGCCGTTGGTGCCTGACGGTCGATCCCGACGAGCTGTTCGTCTACCCCCATTGCGACACGCGCCCGCTGGCTGCGCTGACCGACTGGCTGGACGCGTCCGGCATTCGCAGCTTTTCCGCGATGCTGCTTGATATGTATCCGCGCGGCAATATTCACGAGCAAAGCTATCACCCGGGCGATGATCCGCTGAAGATCGTGTCGTGGTTCGATCCGGCGAATTACACGATCCACAAGAACGGGCGGATGGGCAATCTGTGGATTCAGGGCGGGCCGCGCGCGCGGCAGTTCTTCCCGCACTCGCCCGCCAAGGCGCCGGCGCTGAACAAGGTGCCGCTTGTCAAATGGGCGCGGCGCTATGTCTATACCAGCTCGACCCACCAGCTTTTGCCGCGATCTCTGAACCTCGTTTACGATGAGGCGGGGGGCGAGAAAGCGTCGGGCATCCTGCTGCACACCAAGTTCCTGTCCACCTTCGTCGAGAAATCCGCCGAAGAGATGCTGCGCGGGCAGCACTACGCGAACTCGCAGGAATACCGCGCCTATTCGGCGATGCTCGAATCGGGGCTTTGCCTTTGGAACGAGCATTCGTGCCAGTATGAGGGCTGGCGGCAGCTTGAGGATCTGGGCCTTATCTCGAGCGGAAACTGGGCATGAGCGCGGCCGTCCGCCCCGTCCGTCTGGGGGTGATCTTGCTGTGCCACGCGCGGCTCGACATCGCCGCCGACATGGCCCGACGCTGGCACGATGGCGGGGCGGTGGTCGCGATTCATATCGACGCGAAAGCCTCGCTGCGCGAGGTGCGGCAGATGGAGCAAGCGCTTGCCGATCTGCCGGACATTATTTGGGTCCAGCGTTCGTCCTGCGAATGGGGGATGTTCTCGCTTGTCGGCGCGACGCAGGACGCCGCGACCGCGCTGCTGAGCCGTTTCGGCGATGTGACCCATGTTTATCTCTGCTCGGGCAGTTGCCTTATGCTCCGCCCCGTCAGCGAGTTGACGGCGTATCTGGGCAAGCACCGCGACACCGATTTCATCGAAAGCGTCAATGCGCTGGATGTGGGCTGGACGGTCGGCGGGCTGAATATCGAGCGGTTCGTCTTACGTTTTCCGTTCTCGTGGCGGCGGCAGCGGCGGCTTTTCGACGGGTTCGTCGCGCTGCAACGCAGGCTGGGGATGCAGCGGCAGGTGCCGCGCGGGATCGTGCCGCATCTGGGCGCGCAATGGTGGTGCCTGACGCGGCAGACCTTGCAGCAGATCCTCTCGGACCCGCGCCGGGCCGAATTCGACCGCTATTTCCGCGATGTCTGGATCCCCGATGAAAGCTATTTCCAGACCCTCGCGCGGCGCCATTCGGTGCGGATCGAAAGCCGCTCGCTGACGCTTGTGAAGTTCGACGATCAGGGCAAGCCGTATATCTTCTACGACGATCACGCCGATATGCTCGCCGATTCGCGCTGTTTCGTGGCGCGCAAGATCTGGACCGGAGCAAGCGGGCTGCAACGCCGCTTCCCCGCGCCGGCCTCGGGCGCCCATGATGCCGAGCCGCGCCCCTCGCATATCGGCCGCATGATCGAACGCGCGGTCGTGCGCCGCTCGCTTGGCCGGCCGGGGCTTTACATGCAAAGCCGCTTTCCGATGAAGGACCGCGAGAACGGCAAGACCGCCGCGCCCTACGCGGTGTTTCAGGGCTTTGGCGACATCATTCCCGGCTTTCAAACCTGGCTTTCAGCGCGGATCGACGCGGATGTGCACGGCCATCTGCTTGGCCCCGAGGGCGCCGAGTTCGCCTCGGGCCAGCAGATCGGCCCGGGCGGTCTTTCTGCGGACGGGCGCACGCGCGATTACGACCCGTTCGGCTTTCTGACCTCGCTCATCCGCATCTCGGCGCGAATGCAGGTTTTTCAGTTCAGCCCGCGCGACAATCAGGCGCTCAACTGGTTCATGGCCACCGACCCGAATGCGCGGCTGCATCTTGTCACCGGGGCGTGGATCATGCCGCTGATGCGCAGCGGAATGCCGTTCGACGATGTGCGAAACATCGCAGCCAAGCTGCAAAAGATCGAGCTGGCGCAGCGCGAGGTCATCGGCTCGGTCTGGGTAAAGGCGCAGGTTCGCGAGTGGACCCTGGTTGATTTTCTGGCCCGGCCCGCCGACATCATCGCCAGCATCCTGCACGATCTGCCCGGCGCGCCGCCGCCGGGCGATCCTGCGCTGCCGCCGCTGCGCGATGTTGCGGGGATCGCGGAATTCTTGCAGAAACTGCGAAATGCCGGGCTACAGCCCCGGTTGATGGGTGATTTTTCCGACCTGAGCGATGGGGCGTAACGTGCCGGGTTATAATAGTTTTGTTATTTTCGCCGAGATGCGGACGGGCTCGAACCTGCTTGAGGCGACGCTCAATCTCGTCAAGCGCGTGACCTGTTTCGGCGAGGCGTTCAACCCCTATATGCTCGGCTGGCCCGACACGGACCAGATCCGCGGCATCGACATGGCGCAGCGCGAGGCGGACCCGATGGCGCTGCTGACGGCGATCACCTCGCGCGAGGATCATCTTTCGGGCTTTCGCTATTTCCACGACCACGACCCGCGTGTGTTCAGCGCGATCATGGATAATCGGCGCTGCGCCAAGATCGTCCTGACCCGCAACCCGCTGGACAGCTATGTCTCGACCGAGCTGGCCCGCGCGACGAACCAGTGGAAGCTGAACCAGACCGAGACGCCCATCGCGGCCTCGATCACCTATGACGGCGCAGGCTTTCGCGAATTGCTTGATCGGCAGCGTGCGTTCCAAAGCGAGGTGATGCGCCGGCTGCAAACAAGCGGGCAGACCGCGTTCTGGCTGCGCTACGAGGATTTGCGCGATCCATCCGTGATGCTGGGCCTGCTTCATTTCCTTGGCCGCACCGATCTGGACGAGGTGCAGCTTGCCGGCGATCAGGTGCCGCAAAACCCGCGCCTCATGTCCGAGAAAGTCGCGAATTTCGACGCGATGGAGGCTGATCTGGCCGGCATGGACGCGTTCGATATCCACCGCCTGCCCGGCTTCGAGCCAGAGCGCGGGCCGGCCGTGCCCTCCTATATCGCGGCCGATGCGGGCGGCGGGCTGCTTTACATGCCGGTGCGCGGCGGGCCCGGCCCGCAGGTGAGCGCGTGGATGGAGGCGCAGGGCCCGCTTTCTCGCGAGATGTCGCAGAACGCGCTGCGCCGTTGGCTGAAAGAGCGCCCCCGTCACCGGAGTTTCACGGTTCTGCGCCATCCGGTCCGGCGGGCATGGGACGCGTTCACCCAGCTTCTGACGGGCGGAAACTCTGCGCTGCGCCAGTCCCTGCGCGATGTGCACCGCGTCGCCTTGCCCCCGGATGATGAGCTGACGAGCCTCTCGGACGGCCCCTTGCAAGAGCTGTTCCTTCAGTTTCTGGACCTTCTGCGCCGCAATATCGCCGGGCAGACGGGCCTGCCGGTCCTGCCGCTTTGGGCAACGCAGACCGAGATTCTAGCTGGTTTCTCGCGGTTCCGCGTCCCCGACATGATCCTGCGCGAGGACAGCCTTCGGCGCGATCTTGGCTGGCTGGCACAAAGCGTCGGGCTGGACGGCGACGCCGCCGCGCTGCCCGCGTCGCCCGTCATGCCCGGCTTTCTGAACGAAAAGCCGGTGCTGCAAGCCGCGCGCGCGGCATATCTGCGCGACTACCACCAGTTCGGGTTCACCAACCGGATCGAGACGGGCGGCTAGATCCGGGGCGAGACCTTCCGCTGCCGCGCCCGTTTTATGCCAAGCTGCCGCTCGCGCCAGATGATGCCGATGCCCGAGGCCATGATGACCCCGGCGCCGGCCATCATTGGAACGCTCGCCCCCTCGGCAAAGATGAACCAGCCGATCAACAGCGCCAGCAGCATCGAGGCGTAATCGAACGGCGCGACAAGCGAGGCGTCGGCGTAGCGATAGGCCGAGGTGAGCATGATCTGCGCCGCCCCTCCGATCAGCCCGGCAAGGATCAGCATCGCCATGATGCGCGGCTCGGGCCAGACCCAGCCCATCGGCAGTGTCACCAGCGAAAGCACGGTCGAAGTGACCGAGAACCAGAAAACGATCGCCGCCGTCTGCTCGACCTGCACCATCTTGCGGATGAAAATCTGCGCGAGCGCGGCGAACATCGCACCGCCAAGCGTGACGACCGCGCCCAGAGTCTCGGCCACGGACAGCCCGTCCCGCACGACGCCAAGGCGCGGATAAAGGATGATCATGACGCCGGCGAACCCCGCCATCACCATCGACAGGCGGTAAATGCCGACCCTTTCATTCAGGAACATGGCGGCAAACACCACCACCATCAGCGGGGCGGCGTAGCCAAGCGCGGTCCATTCGGGGAAGGGCAGCAGCCCGACCCCCCAAAAACTGAGCCCCATCGCAAGCGTGCCGACCAGCCCGCGCCAGACATGGCTCATCGGGCTGACCGTGCGCAGGCCAGAGCCAAGCTCTCGCCGCCACGCAAGCCAGACCAGAATGACGGGTATCGCGAAAAGCGAGCGGAAGAACACTTGCTGCCCCGCCGGGATCAGGTGGGCGGTCGATTTGAGGAGGCTCGCCATGATCGTGAAGAGCAGCACGCTCGCGAGTTTTAGCGCGATGCCGCGCAGCGGGTTCACGGGCGGGATGATCTGCGTCGTCATGCAAGCCTCGCGGCGGCCCATTGTGCGGCCTCGGCAACGGTGGGGTCGGGGTCGGATGTGAGCGTGAGGGCGGTTTCGCGCAGCGCGGGCAGGCCTGAATTGCCGATCGCGTATAGCACGTTCCGCACGAAACGGTCGCGCCCGAGCCGCTTGATCGGGCTGCCCGAAAAACGGGCGCGGAAGGCGGCATCGTCCAGCAGCGCCAGCTCGGCCAGCAGCGGCGGCGCAGTGCCCGATCCGGCGCCGCCACCCGGCTGACCGGCATAGCGCAGATCGCGCGCCTCGGCGGCGAATTTGTTCCACGGGCAGATCGCGAGGCAATCATCGCAGCCATAGATGCGGTTGCCCATCTTCTCGCGCAGATCAAGCGGGACCGGGCCGTGATGCTCGATTGTCAGATACGAGATGCAGCGCCGCGCATCCAGTTGATAAGGCGCGGGAAACGCGCCCGTCGGGCAGATGTCGAGACAGGCGCGGCAGGTGCCGCAATGGCTGATCTCGGGCGCATCCGGCGGCAGGGGGAGCGTCGTGAAGATCGCGCCGAGAAAGAACCAGTTGCCCAGATCGCGCGACAGCAGATTGGTGTGTTTGCCCTGCCAGCCGAGCCCCGCGGCTTCGGCCAGCGGCTTTTCCATGACCGGCGCCGTGTCCACGAACACCTTGATCTCGCCGCCCGCGTGCTCGATCAGCCAGCGACCGACCCGCTTGAGGCGCTTTTTGACGATGTCGTGGTAATCGCGCCCCTGCGCATAGACGCTGATCGCAGCGCGGTCGCGGCGTTTCAGCACCTCCAGCGGGTTGTGATCGGGGCTGTACGGCTCGGCCAGCATGACGACCGCTCGCGCCTCGGGCCAAAGCGCGGCGGGGTTGCCGCGCCAGCCCATCCTCTCTTCCATCCAGCCCATCTGCCCGTGCCGTCCGGCCTCGACATACGCCTCGAGCCGCCCCGCCGCCTGCGGGATCGCGCCCGGTTCCGTGATGCGGGCCTTGGCGAACCCCTCGGCCTTCGCCTGAGCGACAAGCTCGGCCTTGATCTCGGCCGGGTCAGAAATCGAGCTGGGCATAATGCGGTGCGGGCGGAAATCCCGGCACCTGATCGGCAAGGATCGACCGGAAGGCGGGCCGCGATTTGATCGTCGCATACCAGTCCCGAACGTCGCCCCAACGGTCCCAATCCACGTCCGAGATGTAATCGAGGCACGAGATATGCGCCGCCGCCGTGAAATCGGCCAGCGTCATCGACCCGCCCGCCAGCCAGCGCCGCTCGTTCAGAAGCTGCGAGATATAGTCCATATGCACCCGGATCGCGGCAAGCCCGGCCTTGACGGTGCGCGAATCGGGATGGCCGCTGCGCCAGACCTTCTTCCACACCCGCTCTTGCAGGATGGGGCGCGTGACCTCGGCGTTGAACTTGTCGTCGAACCACGCGCAAAGCCGGCGCGTCTCGTAGCGGCCCGCTGCGCTGTCGGGCATCAAGGCGGGGCTTGGCACGGTCTCGTCAAGATATTCGCAAATCGCCTGACTTTCGGCCAGAAGCATCCCGTCCATCCGCAGCACCGGGATCTTGCCGGCGGGGTTGCGGCGGAACAGCTCGGGCCCCTGTTCCCAATAGCGTTCCTCGGCGAGCTCGACCTCGATTCGCTTTTCGGCCAGCACGAGGCGGACCTTCCGGGAAAAAGGCGACAGGGCGACATGGTAAAGGCGCGGCGTCGCCGGCGCGGGGCGGGAGGAGATGGCAGTCTGCGTCATGGCCCGTTGATACGCCGCCGCGCCGCGCGGATCAACGGGC
>JAUNRZ010000071.1:8798-11265 GCA_030539455.1 Paracoccus sp. (in: a-proteobacteria)
GGCAGTCTGCGTCATGGCCCGTTGATACGCCGCCGCGCCGCGCGGATCAACGGGCCGCGTTGCGCGCTTGCGCCGCTGCGGGGGCGGCAGGCGTATGGATCGCTTTGCGGTCAACGCGCGGCTCGGGTCGGTATGGTTTGGAGCGGTCGGCTGATGCGGCCTGGGCAAACGCGCCCGATCGGCTGCCCATCAGCCGGGCAAGGCGAAGCAGGCGGCGCGGCCATCGGCGGCGATCGTGGCGGCGCCGTCGGCTATAGAGCGGGAGCGCGCGGTTGGCTGATCGGTGCTGCGCGCCTTTGGATTGGGCAAGATCGCCGCCAGCCGGGCGGCCTGAACCGCGCTCAGCCGGTCGGGCGTGGTGCCGAAATGATGGCGCGCGGCGGCGCGAATGCCGAAAACGCCCGGGCCGAACTCGGCCACGTTGAGGTAAACCTCGAGGATGCGGCGCTTGCCCCAGACGGCTTCGATCATCGGCGTCAGCAGCGTCTCGAGCGCCTTGCGCGCCCAGCTTCGCCCCTGCCAGAGATAAGCGTTCTTCGCCGTCTGCTGGGTCAGCGTCGAGGCCCCGCGCGCGCCGCCCTGCGCGATCACCTTGCGGATCTCGGTCATGTCGAACCCCCAATGCCGGCAGAAATTCGCGTCCTCGGCAGCGACGACGCTGCGCGCCATGACCGGCGCGATATCTGCAAGCCGGGTCCATTGTCGCGGCTCGATCGCGTGATGGCGCGCGGCATCGATGATCGTGATCGTGGTCGGCGGGTTGATCAGCTTGTAGGCGATGACCATCACCAGCATCAACAGCGCGCCGCGCAGCGCCAGAAAAACCGTCCAGCGAGCGGCAAAGCGTGACAGCGCCGCGAGAGGCCGCGCGCGCGGGGGCGGCGGCGCGGCATCGTCAATCGTCTCGGGGTCCGGCTCGTATCTGCGTCGCATGGCCGCGATCTGTCACGCGCGCCGGGCCTTGGTCAAGCCTTCGGCGCGCGCGCAGCCGCTGTCACACGGAAGGACCGGGGTGCATCCATCGCCGCCGCCCTACGCCGCCGCCGAAAGCGCCAACCCTCCTTGCCTCATTCCGCCGGCACCTGCGCCAGATCGCCCGGCTCGGTCAGCGGATGGGACAGATGCGGCAGCATCTCTTTGGGGCAGACTTGCAGGAAATGGCGCTTTTCAAATTCCCAGTTCTCGAGAATATCGCCTGCCCGCCGCGAGCCTGTCTCTTTGTGGTGACGCTCGATCAGATCCCGCAACTCGGTCTCGTAATGCGGCTGGCTCACCTTGCAGGTCACAAGCGTTTCGGCGTTGATATACCGATCCGCGACGCCGTCGGGGTCGTAAAGATAGGCCATCCCGCCGGTCATCCCCGCGCCGAAATTCGCGCCGATCCGGCCAAGGATCACCGCGACCCCGCCGGTCATGTATTCGCAGCCATTGGTGCCGACCCCCTCGACCACGACGCTCGCGCCCGAGTTGCGGACCGCGAAACGCTCGCCGGCGCGGCCCGCCGCGAAGAGATAGCCCGCCGTCGCGCCGTAAAGGACGGTGTTGCCGATGATGACGTTCTCGGCGGCGACAAGCGGGCTCGCCATAGGCGGGCGCACGACGATGATACCGCCCGACAGCCCCTTGCCAACATAGTCGTTGGCGTCGCCCGAGACCTCGATCTTGAGCCCCGGCGCGGCAAAGGCGCCCAGCGATTGCCCCGCGCTGCCGGTCAGACGCACGGTGAGGTGATCGGGTTGCAGCGTGTTGCGCATCCCGTAGGTCGAGACGATCATCGACGAGGTGCGCGTGCCGATCGTGCGGTAGGTGTTCCGCACCGCGTAGGAAAGCTGCATCTTCTCGCCGTCGCTGAAAAAGCGGTCGGCATCGCGGATGATCTCGGCATCGAGCGTGTCCGGCACCGCGTTGCGGGGGCGCGAGCGGTCATAGACGATCTTGTCCGCGCCGTTCACGGTGATCAGCAGCGGGTTGAGGTCCAGATCGTCGAGATTGGCCGCGCCCCGGCTGACCTGCGTGAGAAGATCGGCGCGCCCGATCACCTCGTCCATCGTCCGCGCCCCGATCGAGGCGAGGATCTCGCGCACCTCGGTCGCGTAGAAGGTGATGAGGTTGACGACCTTGTCGGCGCTGCCGGTGAACATCGCGCGAAGCCGCTCATCCTGCGTGCATACGCCAACGGGGCAGGTGTTGGACTGGCACTGCCGCACCATGATGCAGCCCATCGCGATCAGGGCGGCGGTGCCGATCCCGTATTCCTCGGCGCCCATCATCGCCGCCATGACGATGTCGCGCCCGGTCCGCAGCCCGCCATCGGTGCGCAGCGTGACCCTCTCGCGCAGATTGTTCATCGCCAGAACCTGATGCGCTTCGGTCAGCCCCAGCTCCCACGGGAGGCCCGCGAATTTGATCGAGGTGGCGGGCGAGGCGCCGGTGCCGCCATTATGACCCGAGATCAGGATGATGTCGG
>JAUNRZ010000072.1 GCA_030539455.1 Paracoccus sp. (in: a-proteobacteria)
ACCAGGACGTGATCGACCTTTACGAGCAGATCCGCCCCGGCACCCGCGTCGTGGTCCGCAGTCAGGCTGAAAGCGTCCGCTATGAAGGCCGTCTGGTCGAAACGCCCGAGGGTTATGTCTACCCGGCGGATCAACTGGCCAGCGCCCAGTAAGCGCGGCTGAAACGCGATCTCGAACAGCCCCGGCCGCTTTGGTCGGGGCTTTTCTTTTACGGGCCGAAGTGCTGATATGCTCTCAATTTTTGTTACCGATAGGAAACGGCCATGCCGAACTTTTCGCAGGAAGAGAAACGCGCGCTGAACGCGGACGAGATCGAGCTCGTCACCCGCGCGCGTCAGCCTCAGCTCAAGGCGCTGAGCAGTTCCGAGCTGTCGCAGCTCATCCGCCTGCTGCGCGAGCGGCGAGACCGCGCGCGCTCGGTCGGCAGCCGTCAGGGCCGCGAGGCGCGCGGCAAGGCCGCACCGTCCGGCACCAGCGCCGCGCGCGGCAATGAGGGGACGGTCGAGAAAGAGAAATACCTGAACGCCGCCCTGCGCCGCGCCGCCAATGAGCGCACGCGCCGCAACGAGGGTGATGGCGCGGGCAAAGCGGGCGGCAAGGGCGCGGCGAAATCCGCAGCCGCAGGCGGCGGAGCCAAGA
Source organism: Paracoccus sp. (in: a-proteobacteria) (assembly GCA_030539455.1). Classification (GTDB taxonomy): domain Bacteria; phylum Pseudomonadota; class Alphaproteobacteria; order Rhodobacterales; family Rhodobacteraceae; genus Paracoccus. The sequence goes on from JAUNRZ010000072.1 coordinate 640, forward strand.
CGCGCGGCGGCGCGGGCAAAGGCGCCGGGGCCAAGGCGGGCGGCGGCAAGGCAAGTGGCAAGGGCTCCGGCGGCGAAAGCGCCGCTGGCAAAGGCGCGGCCAGCAAAGCGGCAACGTCCAGACGCAGCCAAGGACGCGCCGTCGACACCCCCGCCGCCGCGATGATCGCAGGCAAGGTCGCGCCAGCCGCCTTCCCCGCCGTCAAGGCCGAGGGCGCATCGGCGGTGCTCGACCCTTCCGCACCCGCGCCGGCATCCGATAAGGCAGCGGCGAAGGCCGAGAAAGCCGCGGCGAAGGCTGCAAAGCAGGATGATCGGGGCCGCGCGAAGGCCGAGAAACAGGCGCAGCGCGAGGCCAAGGCGAAAGCCAAGGAAGAAAAACAGGCCGAAAAGAAGGCCGCCAAGGATTCCGGCAAGAAATCAAAGGCGAAATCCGACAAGCCCGGCAAGGGTGACAAACAAAAGGGCAAGAAGGCGAAGAAAGGCTGAGCCGCGCCTCGGGCGGTTCACAAACCCGCCCGATTTTGCTATCCGTGACGTGCTAGTTTCGGGTGCATGAATGCGAATCCTGCTTGGTGTTTGTCTGTCGTTTTCGCTTGCGGCCGGGGCCTTCGCGCGCCCGGCCGTTGACGCCTATGAAGGGCTCGGTCCGGTCACGCAATCCGAGGAACGGCGCTGCACCGATGACGGGCTCTCCTGCATCTACCGGGAGAGCTATGTCGCCGATGTCTGCCGCACGATCGAGCGCGCCGCCTCGCGCGAAGGGCTCGACAAGGAGTTTTTCGCGCGCCTCCTCTGGAAGGAAAGCCTCTTCGAGCCCTCTGCCATCAGCCCCGCCGGCGCCGAGGGCATCGCGCAGTTCATGCCGGGTACGGCGGCGATTGTCGGGCTTGACGACAGCTTCAACCCTGCCAAGGCCATCCACGCCTCGGCGGCCTATCTGCGCCGGCTCGAGATCGCCTTCGGCTCGCTCGGCCTCGCCGCGGTGGCCTATAATGGCGGCGAGGCGCGGGCGGCGCGTTTTCTGGCCGATGGCGGCCAGCTTCCCTACGAGACGCAGGATTACGTCGAGGCGATCACCGGCTTCAACGCATGGCGGTGGCGCGACAACCCGCCCGAAACGCTCGATCTGCGGCTCGACGGCGAGACGCCGTTTCTCGAAGCCTGCACGGTGATGGCCGGCAACCGGACCTTGCGCGAATTTGCGACCGCCCGCGCGCAGATCTTGCCCTGGGGCGTCATCCTCGGCTCACACCCGCAGCGCGGCAGCGCGCAGGCGCAGGCGGGGCGGCTCGGCCGTCAGCTTGGCCCGATCCTTGGCGGGCGGCAGGTCTCGACCGTCCATCGCAGCCTGCGCCCGAACGGGCCTCGCGTGCATACGGTGCAGGTCGGCTGGAATTCGCGAAACGAGGCGATGAGCTTTTGCGCCCGCGTCCGGCAGGCGACCGGCGCAAACTGCATGGTGCTGCGCAACTGAAGCGGCCGCGCTTCTTCTTCACCCAAATATCCCCGCCGGAGGCAAACCGGCGCCGCGAGCCCAGACGCCGGCGATCAGGCGCCGGCGTGCCGCGCCCTGCTCACTCGCGCCAGCGAACGTCCGTCAGATCATTGGCCGGGGTCGGCGCGTTTTCCCAAAGCCCTTCCAGCCGCGCATCCGCCACACCCGTCTTGGCAAGCTGGAACAGGAACACATTCGCGAAATCCTCGGCGATGATGGTCTGAGCCTGCTGCAACAGTTCGGTCTGCTCGGCCTCGCCTGCGGCAGTGTTCAGCGCCGCAATAACTTCTTTCAGCGCCTCGTTCTGGTAGTTGAAATAATAATCGCCCCGGGCGTAGATCTCGATATCCATCGGCTCGACATGGCTGATGATGGTCAGGTCGAAATCGCTGCCGGCAAAGACCTGCTCGAGCCACTGGGCCCATTCCATATTGGTGATCTGCGTGTCGATCCCCACCGCGCGGAGCTGCGAGGCGATGATCTCGCCCGACCGGCGCGCATAGGGCGGTGGCGGCAGCGCCAGCCGCAGCGACAGGCCATCGATTCCGGCCTCGGCCAAGAGCTCGCGCGAGCGTTCGGGCGCGTAGGCGGACAGTTCGGTCAGGTCGAGATAAGCGGGGTGGTGCGGGGCGAAATGCGTGCCGATGGGCGTTCCAAACCCGAACATCGCGCCGTCGATAATGTCTTGTCGGTTGATCGCATGGGCGATCGCCTGCCGCACGCGAATGTCGGACAGCGCCTCGTTCTCGTGGTTCATCGACATGATCGTCTCGCCCTCGGTCGTCCCGACGATCACGCGGAACCGGTCATCCGCCTCAAGCTGAGCCAGAGTTTCCGGCGCCGGGAACAGCGGGAAGGCATCGACGCCGCCCGACATCATCGCCGCGAAGGCCGCGCTCGGGTCGGGGATAAAGCGGAATGTCGCGCGCCGCAGGGCCGGGCGCTCGCCCCAATAATCGTCGAACGCGGTCAGAACGACGCTGTCACCCTGCCGCCATTCCTCGAAACGGAACGGCCCGGTGCCGACCGGGTTCTGCGCGAGGCCCGAGGCGGACGCCTCGTCGAGCATCACCGCATCGCCCCACGCCATTTTCGACGGGAACATCCAGTCCGGCTCGGCCAGACGGATGCGCACGGTGTGATCGCCCTCGGGCTCGACCGCTTCGATTCCCTCGAAAAGCCCCTTTTGCGGGTTGGTCGAATCGTCTGCGCGCGCGCGATCGAGCGTGAACACCACGTCCTCGGCGGTAAAATCGCTGCCGTCATGGAACTGCACACCCTCGGCCAGGTGGAACACATATTCCAGCCCGTCCGCCTCGACATCCCAGCTTTGCGCCAAAGCGGGCAGCACCGTGCCATCCGGCCCGAAGCGGGTCAGACCCTCGAACACATTGGCATAGACGATCTCGTCGATCGCGGCGGCGGCATTGCCGGTCGGGTCCAGCATCGGCGGCTCGAGCACCATGCCGATCGTGATGCTGTCCTGCTGCGCAAAAGCGGGGGATGCCAGCAGGGCAAGCGAGGCGACAGACGCCAGAAAGCGGTGATACATGATGTCTCCCTTCCGGTTTGGGCCACCCCTCCCGTGACCGCCCGCGCAGCCTAGAGCATCGGCGCTCGGGTTCAAGACAGTTTTGTAAATCGCCCGCCGCGCTCGGTGATCTGCTGGATGGCGCCCGCCCCCAGCAGCCAGAGCGAGGTCGCAACCAGCCCCCAGTGCGCCCAGCTTTCGGGGTGGAAATCGACCCAGGCGGCCCAGCCGGCGAAGAACACCCACGCCCCCGCCATCGGCAGCGAGATCGCGCGCCAGCGTTTCGTGCGCACCGGGTGAATGAACTTGATATGGGTGAACATGGCGATGGTCAGCGCGATCACGACCAGCAGCATGATCCACATCGGCGGGCTCAGGGCGAACAGAACCAGCACCACCATGTTCCAGCAGGCAGGAAAGCCGGCAAAGGAATTATCGCGCGTTTTCATGCGCGTATCGGCGAAATAGAGAACCGAGCCATAGGTGATCGCGATCATCGCAAGCCAGCCCGTCCAGCCCGGCATCAGCCCCGATTTGAACAGAGCAAAGGCGGGAATGAACACATAGGTCAGAAAGTCGATGATGAGATCCATCAGCACGCCGTCATAGGACGGCCAGTTATCCTTGACGCGGTAGCGCCGTGCGAGCGGGCCGTCGATCCCGTCCACGACAAGCGCGACGACCAGCCACAGGAACATCATCGACCAGTTTTCCTCGACCGCCGCCAGCATCGCCAGCATCGACAGGACCGCCCCCGAGGCGGTCAGCAGATGCACGGACAGGGCTTTGAGGCGCAGGGTCATCGCCCGTCTTGTCGCAGCTATGACAGGGCGCGGCAAGCGTAATGGGCGCAGAACGCGCGGGCGTATCGCGCCCTGCGGTCAGCTTCTCGGATGGGCGCTGCGGTAGATCTCGGCCAGCCTCGCATCATCGACGCCGGTATAGATCTGCGTCGTGGAGAGCCGCGCATGGCCCAGCAATTCCTGAATCGTCCGCAGATCGCCGCCCGCCGCCAGCAGATGAGTAGCGAAGCTGTGGCGCAGGGCGTGGGGCGTGGCCGATGGCGGCAGCCCAAGCGCCTGCCGGCTTTGCACCATCGCGCGCCGCAGCACGCCGCCTGCAAGCGCTCCGCCGCGCGCGCCGCGGAAAAGCGGGGCCTCGCGCGGCGTCTCGAACGGGCTTTGGCGCAGGTAATCAGCGATTGCCGCCCGCGCGATCGGCAGGACCGGCACGATCCGCTCGCGCCCGCCCTTGCCCTTGATGCGCAGCGTCTCGCCCATCGGCCAGTCGGCGCCGGTCAGCGAGAGCGCCTCGGAAATGCGCAGCCCGCTGCCGTAAAGCAGCGTCAGAACGGCCGCATCCCGGGCGGCGATCCACGGCTCGGGGTGCTGCGACGCGGTCTGGTCCAGCAACTCGCGCGCCTGCTCACGCGCGAGCGGGCGCGGCAGCGATCTGGCAAAGCGCGGCCCGCGCGCCGACAGGGCGGGCGAGAGGTCAAGCCCGTGCGAATCCGCCATCCAGCGCAGAAACCCCCGCACCGCCGAAAGCCGCCGCGCGAGCGAGCGCGGCGATAGCCCGCGCCCACGCTCGGCCGCCGCGAAGGCGCGCATATCGGGCTGGCCCAGCCGCGAGATGTTGGACGGCAGCGCCGGCTCGGCCCAGTAACCGCCCAGGAATGCCAGAAACGCGGTCACATCGTCGCGGTAAGCGGTGATCGTGTGCGCGGCGCGCCCGCGCAGCGCCTCTTGCGCCTCGAGCCAGCGGGCGAGGCTGTCCGCCATTGCCGGCGCAAGCGCCAGCGGCGCGCTCATCGCCGCAAAAGCCCGATCAGCGCGAGCCGAAACACCTGCCCGAAAAAGCGCAGCAAATCGGTGCCCTGCGCGGGGGTAAAGCGCGCGGCGTCATGGCTGCCCATAAGCAGGCAGGCCGACATGCCGACCGGGCCGAGATCCAGCGGGATCAGCGACTCTGATCGGACCATGCTGCCATGCAGCGGCGCGGTGATATCGGCCGCGCGGCGCAAGATCACCTCGCCTGATACGGTCCCGCGCCGCCCGCCTGACAGCGCCCGCGCGACCGCGCCCGAAGGCAGGCGCGCAAGGGCCCCGCCTTGGCTCGGTGCGGCGTCTTTGCTGCCGTCCTCGATGCACAGAACAAGCGTATCGACGCGCAATATGTCGGGCAGCACCGTCTCGAGCTGTTCCACCAGCGCGTCGAAATCCCCCGGCTCGAGCACCGAGAGAACGGCGCGGTGGATCGTCGCCGTCCCGGACTGGTTCTCATAGGCGGCTGCGATCACGTTTTCATGCGCCGATTCGAGCCGCTCCAGCCGCGTTTCCAGCGCCGTCATCGCGCGCCCGCGAATGTCGATCACATTCGCGCCGACCCCGTCATCATGCGCGCCGACAACCGCGCGCATCAGCTCGCGGTCGTCCAGCAGCAGCGCCGGGTCGGCGATGATCCGGGCGCGCAGATCGGCGTCCAGCGCGCCGGCTCCAGCCCCGTCCGCTTCCGTCCCCGCCGCGTCTGTCGTGTCCGCCCCGCTCATCGCGCTCAGCCGCCGATCTTCTGGCCGGTCTTGGCCCAGTCGGCGTTGAACTGATCGAGGCCCTTGTCGGTCAGCACATGGGAGGCCATCGCCTTGATGACGGCGGGCGGTGCGGTGATGACATCGGCCCCGACCAGCGCGCATTGCGTCACATGGTTGACCGAGCGGATCGAGGCGGCCAACACCTCGGTCTCGTAGCCATAATTGTCGTAGATCGTGCGGATATCCGAGATCAGCTCCATCCCGTCGAGGTTCAGATCGTCCAGCCGGCCGATGAACGGGCTGATGAAGGTCGCCCCCGCCTTCGCGGCCAGAAGCGCCTGCGCGGCCGAAAAGCAGAGCGTCACGTTGACCATATGCCCGTCATCGCTCAGCGCGCGGCAGGCTTTCAGCCCGTCCCAGGTCAGCGGCAGCTTGATCGCGATATTCTCGGCGATCTGCGCCAGATGCTTGCCCTCGCGGATCATCCCTTCGGCATCGGCGGCGACCACCTCGGCGCTGACCGGGCCGTCCACCATCTCGCAGATCTCGGCGGTGACTTCCTCGATATTGCGGCCGGCCTTGAGGATGAGCGAGGGGTTGGTGGTCACGCCGTCGACCATGCCCAGCTCGGCAAGCTCACGGATGGCATCGGTGTCGGCGGTATCTACGAAAAACTGCATCTTTTGGCTCCGGCGTGTTGGGCGATTGCGTTGGCGCGGTTGTAGCCGGAAACGCGCGGCGGGTGAAGCACGAACAGGGGGTGCGCAAAGCAGTTGCAATGCGCAGCCGCTCGCGGCAGCGTGGCGGGATGACATGGCGCAATATCATCTTGCTGACTGGCTGCGCGCTGCTGATGGGCGGCTGCGGGCGGTGCAATATGTTGTCGTCGAACAACCCCGCCCATTGCGACGCGATGCTGATCGGCGGGATGATCGTGCTGTCGCCGGTCCTGCTGCCGATGGGGATCATCGAAAATATCGGTCATGCCGAGGGGCGCGCGCCAGACCCGCGCCGGCATGAGCCGGTCGAGAACTAGCCGCCCTGCGCCCCGCGATCGGGTCTTGGAAGGCGCGCGCCGGCGGGCTAGTTTCCGCGCCATGCCCACCGCCCGAACCTGCAAGTGACGCGTCCTGATTTTTTTCCGCCCCGCGCCCGGATCGCGGTGTTGACCTGCGAGCCGGTGGGGATTCTCGACTATCTCGCCCCTGACGAGGGCGTGGCGGCGGGCGCGCTTGTGCTTGTCCCCCTTGGCCCGCGCCGCGTGCTGGGCGCGGTCTGGGGTCCGGGCGAAGGGGATTTCGACATCGCCAAGCTGCGCCAGGTGCTGCGCGTGATCGAGGCCGAGCCGATATCCGATCTGATGCGGGAATTTCTTGTGCGGGCGGGCGAATATACGCTGACGCCGCTGCCCTTGATGCTGCGCATGGCGACGCGGGCGCCCGACCTCGACACGCCCCCGGCCGCGCGGCGGGTGATCCGCCTTGCCGGCGCGCCCCCCGCGCGTATGACCGATCCCCGCGCCTCGGTGCTGCGCGTGCTGGCCGATCACGGCGGGGCCGGCTTCGCGCCGTCCGAGCTTGCCGCGTTGGCGGGGGTCTCGGCAGGCGTCGTCAAGGGGCTGGTCGCTGCCGGAACCCTGGCAGAAGAACAAGCGCCGCGCGATCAGCCCTTCCCCCGGCTCGATCCCCGCCTGCCCGGCAAGGCGCTCGACGCCGATCAGGCGGCAGCCGCCACCGCTTTGCGGGCGCAGATCGCTGCGGGCGATTATGGCACGACATTGCTGCGCGGCGTCACCGGATCGGGCAAGACCGAGGTTTACCTCGAAGCCGTGGCGGCGGCGCTTGAGGCAGGGCGGCAGGCGCTTGTCCTGCTGCCCGAGATCGCGCTTTCGGCCGAGTTCCTCGACCGCGTCGAGGCGCGCTTTGGCGCTCGGCCCGGCGAGTGGCATAGCGGCGTGACGCGCGGCGAGCGGCGGCGGCTGTGGCATATGGCGGGCAGGGGCGAGGTTCAGCTTGTCGTCGGCGCGCGCTCGGCCCTGTTTCTGCCGTTCCGCGATCTGGGCCTGATCGTCGTCGATGAGGAACATGACAGCAGCTACAAGCAGGAGGACACGGTCTATTACAACGCCCGCGACATGGCGGTTCTGCGGGGCGCGATTTGCGGCGCGCAGGTGGTGCTGGCCTCGGCAACGCCCTCGGTCGAAAGCTGGGTGAATGCGGCTTCGGGCAAGTATCGCCGCCTTGATCTGCGCGCGCGCTACGGCGATGCCGAGCTGCCGCAGATGGACGCGATCGACCTTCGCGCCGAGGACATGCCGGCCGGGCGCTGGATCTCGCCCACGCTGGCCAGCGCGGTCAAGGCGCGGCTGGCAGCGGGCGATCAGGCGCTGCTGTTTCTCAACCGGCGCGGCTATGCGCCGGTGACGCTCTGCCGGGCCTGCGGCCAGCAGGTCGGCTGCGATCACTGCGACGCGCGCATGGTCGAGCACCGCTTTCAGAACCGGCTCGTCTGCCATCAATGCGGCGAGACACGGCCGATCCCGACCGCCTGCCCCGCCTGCGGGGTCGAGGGGCGGATGGCCGCGCTTGGCCCCGGCGTCGAGCGCCTGTCGGAAGAGGTCAGCGCCCTCTTCCCCGAGGCGCGCGCGAAGGTGCTGTCCTCGGATCTTTTCGGCTCGGCCCGGGCGCTGAAAGAGAGCATCGCCGAGATCGCGTCGGGGGCGGCGGATATCATCATCGGCACGCAAATCGTTGCGAAGGGGCATAATTTCCCGCGCCTGACACTGGTGGGCGTGATAGACGCCGATCTGGGGCTTCAGGGCGCCGATCTGCGCGCGGCCGAGCGCTCTTTCCAGCTCATGCGGCAGGTCGCGGGGCGCGCGGGGCGGCAGGCGGGCGATACCTCGGGGCTCGCCCTGCTGCAAACCCATCAGCCCGAGCATCCGGTCATTCGCGCGATTCTAGCCGGCGATGACGAGGCGTTCTGGGATTCCGAAGCCGCGCAGCGCCGCGCCTCTGGAATGCCGCCCTTTGGCCGGCTGGCCGCGATCATCATCTCTCACCCTGACCCGTCGGTCGCGCAGGGCTTTGCGCGCCATCTGGCCGAGGCGCGCGCGCCGCTGACGGATGCAGGGGCCGAGCTTTACGGGCCGGCGCCCGCGCCGATCGCGCGGATCAGGGGGCGGCACCGGGTGCGGATGCTGATCAAGGCCGCGCGCACGGCGCCGCTTCAGCGGGCGATCGCGGACTGGCTTGGCCCGCATAAGCCGCCTGCCAATCTGCGGCTGTCCGTCGATATTGACCCGCAGAGTTTTCTGTAGGCGCCGCGCGGGCTGCTTCGAGTATTTGGGCGCAGAAGAAGCGCCTATCGCCTTGCCGCGAAGAAGTCGCGCAGCAGGGCTCGCGATTGCTCGGCCGCGATGCCGTCATAGATCTGCGGGCGGTGGTGGCATTGCGGGTGATCGAACACCCGCGCGCCATGCGCGACTCCGCCCATGCGCGGGTCGGACGCGCCGTAATAGAGCGTTTCGATCCGCGCCGCCGCGATGGCGCTTGCGCACATCGGGCATGGCTCGAGCGTGACCCAAAGCCGGTAGCCCGGCAGCCGCTCGGACCTCGCCTCGCGGCAGGCGGCGCGGATCGTCAGAATCTCGGCATGGGCGGTCGGGTCGGAACGCTCGCGCGTGCGGTTGCCGTCCTGCGCCGCGATGCGCCCGTCCGGCGCGATCAGCACTGCGCCGACGGGCACCTCGCCCCGCGCCGCCGCCGCGCGGGCCTCGTCCAGCGCGGTCGCCATATGTGAGGTAAACTCGGCCATCCAAGGCTTGTGCCGCGCCGCGCGGCTGCGCGCAAGCTTGGCAAAAGAACTCTTTTGCCGGCGCGGCGTTGGGCGTAGAGAGGTTCTTTCGATTGCCGCAGCGATGCGCCCAAGGAGACAGATATGACCGACACCCCCGAACATGACGGCCCCGAGGCAAGCCCCGGCCCCGCCAGCCCGCCCAATCCTGACAAGCCCGCAGGCGCTGACCGCATCGCCAAGGTGATCGCGCGGGCGGGTCTTGCGAGCCGCCGCGATGCCGAGCGGATGATTATCGAGGGCCGGGTGAGCGTCAACGGCGCGAAGATCGCGAGCCCCGCGCTGGATGTGCTGCCTTCGGACAAGGTGACCGTGGACGGCAAGCCGCTCGAGGCGCCGCAGGACACGCGGCTTTGGCTTTATTACAAGCCGGTCGGGCTGGTGACGTCTGAATCGGACGAGAAGGGTCGTCAGACGGTGTTCGACGCGCTGCCGCGCGATCTGCCGCGCGTGATGTCGGTGGGGCGGCTCGATCTGAACTCGGAAGGCTTGCTGCTGCTGACCAATGACGGCGAGTTGAAGCGCCGGCTGGAGCTGCCCTCGACCGGGTGGCTCCGCCGCTACCGGGTCCGCGTGAACGGGCAGCCGAACGATCTGATCTTCAAGCCTTTGCGCGATGGCGCGGTGATCGACGGCGAGGAATTTCAGCCGATGGAGATCAAGATCGACAGTCAGAAAGGCGCGAATGCCTGGCTGACGGTCGGCATCCGCGAGGGCCGCAACCGCGAGATTCGCCGGGCGATGGCTCATGTCGGGCTGATGGTGAACCGGCTGATCCGCACCGGCTACGGCCCGTTCCGGCTGACCGGGATGGAAGAAAACGAGGTCAAGGAGATACGCCGCCGCGTTCTGAAGGATCAGCTTGGCGGGTTGCTGACCGGCGAGGAAACCGCGCCGGGTGCCGAGGGCGAGCGCGCGGGTGATCGGCGCGGCGGGGGGAGGCCGCGTGATGGGGAGCGTAAATCTTTTGGTCGCCGAGGCGAGACGCGGCGGAGCGATGACGGCAAGCCTTTCGCGCGGCGTGATGAGGGCGGGGAGCGGAAGCCGTATGGGCGGCGCGACGGTGATCGCTCTCGCGGCGAGGGGCCGCGAAAACCTTACGGGCAGCGGGGCGATGCGGGGGACCGCAAGCCCTATGGCGCGCGCGGCGAGGGAGGCGATCGTAAGCCTTAC
>JAUNRZ010000247.1 GCA_030539455.1 Paracoccus sp. (in: a-proteobacteria)
GCGCATGACGCATCGCGCGGCGCATGATGCGGCGCAGCACATAGCCGCGCCCTTCATTGGACGGCATCACCCCGTCCGCGATCAGGAACGAGGTCGAGCGCAGATGATCGGCGATCACGCGGTGATGAACGCTCCCCGGCCCGTCGGGCTCGGAGCTGGTCGCATGGGCCGACGCCTCGATCAGGGCGCGCATCAGATCGGTGTCGTAATTGTCGTGCTTGCCCTGAAGCAGCGCGCCGATCCGTTCCAGCCCCATCCCGGTGTCGATCGACTGCATGTCGAGATCGCGCATCGAGCCGTCCTCGAGCTGTTCATACTGCATGAACACGAGGTTCCAGATCTCGATGAAGCGGTCGCCATCCTCATCCGCGCTGCCGGGCGGGCCGCCCCAGATCCCCTCGCCGTGATCGTAGAAAATCTCGGTGCACGGCCCGCACGGCCCGGTCGGCCCCATACGCCAGAAATTATCGTCCGAGGCGATGCGGATGATCCGCTCATCGGGCAGGTTCGCGACCTTCTTCCAGAGCGCGGCCGCCTCGTCATCGGTGTGATAGACGGTGACCAGAAGCTTGTCCTTCGGGATGTCGAAATCGCGGGTCAGCAGCTCCCACGCGAAGGGGATCGCGTCGGATTTGAAGTAATCGCCGAAGCTGAAATTCCCCAGCATTTCAAAGAAGGTATGGTGCCGCGCGGTATAGCCGACATTGTCGAGATCGTTATGCTTGCCCCCCGCGCGCACACATTTCTGCGCGCTCGTCGCGCGGGTGTAATCGCGGGTCTCGACCCCGGTGAAGAGGTTCTTGAACTGCACCATGCCGGAATTGGCGAACATGAGCGTCGGATCATTTCGCGGAACAAGGGGCGAGCTGTCCACCACCCGATGGTCGTTCCGGGCGAAATAGTCGAGAAAGGTCGAGCGGATATCGTTGAGGCTGGGCATGGAGGCTTTCACATGGTGTTTGCGGCAGATGTAACGAGCAGGCGGGGCCAAGTCCAGCGGGGGATGGGGGGCTCGGCTGAGGGGGCGTGCTTCGACCTCAGGCGCGGGCGCGGCGGTGTCTGTCCGCCAGCAATAAGAGGAAAATCTCGCTATATCGAGCTAACCGCGCACGGCTGCCGGAGTTAAAATATGCGACGCGCTTAGTGGAACCATATTTCGTAAGGTGGTCGCCTGCGCGCCGCCAGTATTGCTTCGGAGCGAATAACTTGGCCTGCGCGCGACGGCACCACCTCGCCGCCAGCATCGGTTGCACACCGCTCGCATTGCCGCGAGGGGCCAGCTTCGCCTACGCGCGCGCGTTTTCGCCTGACCGCTGCCAGCAACGCCTGTGCTCCTCCAGCATCGGTTGGACATCGCAGGCATTGCTTGTGAAAGGCTTGCTCGGCTTTCGCGCCGCCAGCCTCGCGCGCCGAACGCCGACTTCGCCAGCCCAATGCCAGCTTCGCTTGCATCGCCGGCATTGGTGCCTACGCATCGTCACACTATTCAGGGCTGACTGGGGAGAGTGCGGCGCGACCGGCGCGAGGTCTTTCCGGTCAGCGCCTCTGTCACTTCGCTCTCTGCATCGGCGCCGCCTGATTGCCGGCGCGCCGCACCTGACAAGCCGAAGGTTGGCTTAGTTCTCTAGCCGCACTGTTCGAGGATGGAGGCGTCGCGCAGCCCACCCAACTAACTTAGCGGGTCACTTGCGGAACCAGTCGGCGCGAGGTTGTGCCGGTTTGCGCGTCGGTCGCCCCGGTTCCCTGCGTTTGCGCGGCCTGATTGCCGGCGCCTTGGACCTGAGAGGTCGGACGCTGGCTGGCTTCGGTGCTCGTCGCCGGAGCGATGCTGCCTGCCGTGGCCGCAGCGTCCTGCGCGGGCGCAGCGGTGCTGCCTGCCGGCGCAGCGGCGTCATTCGCGGGGGCGGGCTCGGTGGCTGCCGCCGGTGCGCTGCCCGGCTCCGCCGCGCGTTCGGGGGTTTGCGGGGCGATCGTC
>JAUNRZ010000248.1 GCA_030539455.1 Paracoccus sp. (in: a-proteobacteria)
TCTTTCAGCAGACGCTCGCGGATGACGCGGGACTGGACCTTGTTGCCGTCGCGGCCCGCGAGCGGCGAGTCGTTGATCCCGAACGTGACCGAGATGGTCGGCGGGTCGATGGGCTGGGCGGGCAGGGCGGTCTCGACCTCGGGCGCGGCGATCGTGTCGGCGACGGTCGCCTTCGCCATTCCGGCAAGGCTGACGATATCGCCTGCTTCGGCAACGTCGATGGGCTGTTGGTTCAGGCCCCGAAAGGCGAGCACTTTCGAGATGCGGAACTGCTCGACCCGCTCGCCATCGCGCGAAAGCGCCTTGACCGTATCGCCCGCTTTCGCGCTGCCCGCCTCGACGCGGCCGGTCAGGATGCGGCCCAGAAACGGGTCGGCGCCAAGCGTGGTGGCGAGCATCTGGAACGGCTCGGACACGCGGGCGATCTGCTTCGGAGGCTCGACATGGCGCAGCACCAGATCGAAAAGCGGGGACATATCCTTTTGCTCGTCGCCAAGCTCCGCCACCGCCCAGCCGCCAATGCCGGAGGCATAAAGATGCGGGAAATCAAGCTGTTCATCGCTCGCGCCGAGATTGGCGAAGAGATCGAACACCTCGTTCAGCGCGTTTTCGGGATCGGCGGCGGGCTTGTCCACCTTGTTCAGCACCACGATCGGGCGCAGCCCGAGCGCAAGCGCCTTCGAGGTCACGAATTTCGTCTGCGGCATGGGCCCTTCGGCGGCATCGACCAGAAGGCAGACCCCGTCAACCATGCTCAGGATCCGTTCCACCTCGCCGCCGAAATCGGCGTGGCCGGGCGTGTCGACGATATTGATGCGGGTGCCGTTCCATTCGACCGAGGTGGCTTTGGCGAGGATGGTGATCCCGCGCTCGCGCTCGATATCGTTGCTGTCCATCACCCGCTCGGCCACGGCCTGATTTTCGCGGAACGAGCCTGATTGCCGCAAAAGCTGGTCAACCAATGTGGTCTTGCCGTGGTCGACGTGAGCAATGATGGCGATGTTGCGAATATCCATTAAGGCGGCCTTGATCTTTCCCAGAAAAACTTGCGCCCCCGTAACGCAGACGGGGGCGAAAGGCCAGCCGAAACGGCTTTGAATTGTGGCGACGCGCGGCGCCTGTCGATCACTGTCTTGCGCCTCGGCGCGGCGGGCCTTGTTGCCCCCGCGCAAGGCCGGGATTGCTTAGCGCAGGCCCAGCAGCGACAGGATGATCAGGACGACAACGACGAGACCGACGATGTAGATGATGGAATTCATGGGTTTTTTCTCCAGTCTGTGAGGCTGACGGTCAACGCGTCTTGCGCATCAAGGTTCCGGGGCGACCGGAAAAAAATCGCGCGCGTGAGGGAGGATAGAGAAAGCGGCGGCGCTTGGGCGGATCGGCAGGCCCGGACGCCAAGGCGAGGGGCGCCGCGAGCGGTGACGGAACGCCAAAGTAGCACCGGAGGAAGCCTCCTAAAGAGGAGGCCTCATCCCGCCCGGCCATTCCCGCCAAAGCGCGCCTCTATTCCTGCAAAGCCGCAACAATCCGCGCCCAGCTTCGCGCGCCCTTGGCATAGCTCTCGACGTCATATTTCTCGTTCGGCGAGTGGATGCGGTCGTCGTCGCGGGCAAAGCCGATCAGCATCGAATCGATGCCGAGGATGTTCTGGAAATACCCCGCGACGGGGATCGACCCGCCCGAGCCGATGAAGGCGGCCTCGCGCCCCCATTCCTCGGCAAGTGCGGTGCGCGCAAGGCCGAAGGCCGGATCGCTGACATCCATCACGCTTGCCGGATCGCTGCCATAGCGGCGGAAGCTGATCTCGCAATCCTCGGGGACAAAGCGGCGCATATGGGCCTGGAACGATTTGTCAATGCGGTCCGGGTCTTGCGTGCCGGTCAGGCGGAAGCTGACCTTGGCGCGCGCCTCGGCGGGCAGGACCGTCTTGAACCCCTCGCCGGTATAGCCGCC
>JAUNRZ010000073.1:0-8520 GCA_030539455.1 Paracoccus sp. (in: a-proteobacteria)
ATATTTTTCATGCCTTTACGCATCAAAGCACCATCAGTGCCGATGCGCCCAGCACCAGTCCGAGCGCGAGGCCCAGATTGATGATAACGCTCATCGCATTCATGGTCTTTTCCTTTCGGTGTCTGCGGATTTCCCGCTCTACCCGGTAAAACGAGCATAAAAGGCGGAGGGTTCCCACCGCGCATATGATTTTGCTGCAATGCAGCATTGATGCTGCGACGGGGATGATCGGGGCCATTCGGCAGGGGTTGCACCGGAGAGTTCAATCGCGCATCACGCCCATGTCGGCCCCAATCTCAGGAGAGCGCGGTGACAGCCCTTAGAATCGACGGAAAATCCTTCGCGGCGCGGCTGCGCGCCCTAGTCAAGGAGGCGGCGGGCGCGATCATTCGCGATCACGGCGTGACGCCTGGTCTTGCCGTCGTTCTGGTCGGCGAGGATCCGGCGAGCAAGGTCTATGTTGGCTCGAAACAGCGGCAGACGCGCGAGGCGGGGATGAACTCGATCGAGCATCTTTTGCCCGACGACACTTCGCAGGACGATTTGCTGGCGTTGATCGACCGGCTCAACGCCGATCCGGCGGTGCACGGCATTCTGGTTCAGCTTCCCCTGCCCGCGCATATCGATGCGGCCGAGGTGATCAACAGGATCGACGTCGCCAAGGATGTTGACGGGTTCACGATCCTCAATGCCGGGCGGCTCGCGACGGGGCAGAGGGCGATGGTGCCCTGCACGCCGCTCGGCTGTATGATGCTGCTGCGCGATCATTTGGGTGATCTTGCGGGGCTGGAGGCGGTGGTGATCGGCCGCTCGAACATTGTCGGCAAACCGATGGCGGCGCTGCTGACGGCGGCGAATGCGACCGTGACGATCGCCCATTCGCGCAGCCGCGATCTGCCGGAAATCGTGCGGCGCGGGGACATTGTGGTCGCGGCGGTGGGGCGCGCGGGGATGGTGACGGGCGACTGGCTCAAACCGGGGGCCGTGGTGGTCGATGTGGGGATCAACCGCACCGATGAGGGGCTGGTTGGCGATGTGGATTATGACAGCGCCGCGCAGGTTGCGCAGGCGATCACGCCGGTTCCGGGAGGGGTCGGGCCGATGACGATCGCGTGCCTGCTTGCCAACACGCTGACCGCCTGCTGCCGAATCCACGACATCCCGGAGCCTGATCTTGGGACAGCCTGACGCAGGGCCCGCACCCTGCCTAACGCGCCCCTAGCCCAGCCCTTCCGGGCCCCGATCCGACGCGCCCTTCTTGCTTGCCGCCGCACACGCCCAAAGCGCCGTCACAACGCCGACCAAACCGCCCCACATGTCGCACCGCCTTTGCTACCGATGGGGCAGCGATAACATCGCAGCGCTTAAATCCGGGTTAACGCGCCCCTAGAAATCGACGCAGAGCCCCTTCTTTTCGTAATCGCCATAGCGCACCGGCTCGGGGCCGTCGCGGCCGCCATATTCCTTGGGGCGCTGGGCAGGCGGCGTATCGCGGCGGCGCTGCTCGGCCTCGGCCAAAGCGCGCTTGGCGGCCTCGGGGATGTCTCGCGTGTCGGTCATGGCACTTGCGCCTCGTTTCGGCTAATCCTGCCTCTGATGTAGGGAAGGTCGGCGATTTGGACAAGCAGGACGGCGCGCGCGCAGGCGCTTTGCGGCTTTTGGCAGAGCTGCGCGAGGGGGCATCTTTGGGCGAAAACCCCGCAACCCTCGAGCGCCTCGCGCCGGCAGATCGCGCGCGGGCGCAGCGTCTCGCGCTTGCCGCGCTTCGCCATCGGGGCCGGGCCGACGCTCTGCTGAAGCCGCATCTGAGCCGCCGCCCGCGCCCTGATATTGCGGATATCCTGCGCCTCGCCGTGGTCGAGATGCTGGAGCTGGGCGGCGCGCCGCACGGGGTCGTCAATGCCGCCGTTGCCAGTGCGCGGCGCCTTGGTCCGAAAGGACGGGCCGCGTCGGGGATGGTGAATGCGGTGCTGCGCAAGGCCGCAAATGCCCGCGATGCGTGGGAAAAACTGCCGCCGCAGAGCCTGCCGGACTGGCTGCGCCAGCCCGTTAAGGCCGCTTGGGGCGAGGATGCCACCCGCGCGATCGAGGCCGCGCATCAGGCCGGCGCGCCGCTTGATCTGACCGCGAAGCCGGGAAGCGAGGCGCCGGGCGAGGCGCTGCCGACTGGCTCGTTCCGGCTTCATGATGCGGGCCAGATCTCGGCGCTTCCCGGCTATGCAGAGGGCGATTGGTGGGTGCAGGACGCGGCCGCCGCTATGGCGGCGCGGCTGCTCGACCCGCAGCCGGGAGAGCGTATTCTCGATCTTTGCGCGGCGCCGGGCGGAAAGACGATGCAGCTTGCAAGCGCGGGCGCCGAGGTTACGGCGGTCGATATCTCGGCCCCGCGGATGGCGCGGCTGCGCGAGAATCTGGAGCGCTGCGGGCTTCAGGCGCAAGTGGTCGTCGCCGATGCGCTGGAATACACGCCCGAGGCGGCGCCGGATGCGATCTTGCTGGACGCGCCATGCTCGGCCACGGGCACGATCCGCCGCCACCCGGAATTGCCGCTGATTCGGGACGGCGCGCAGCTTGAAAGCCTTATCGCGCTTCAGGCCGCCCTGATCGACCGCGCGAGCGCGCTGCTGCGCGCCGGCGGTCGGCTGGTTTTCGCCACCTGCTCGCTTTTGCCGCAAGAGGGCGAGGATCAGCTTGCCGCCGCGTTGCTGAGGCACCCGGATTTGCAGGTCGAGCCGCCCCGTCTGGACGGGCTCGAGCCGGCCTGGATCACCCCCGAAGGCGGGCTGCGCCTGCGCCCCGATTACTGGCCGGAACGCGGCGGGATGGACGGTTTTTTCATCGCCCGCTTGCGAAAGCTGGACCGGGCTGGCTAATTTCACGCCATGACGAGCGAGCCTACGCCCCGCCCCTACGGCTTTCAGCGCCGTCCCGAGCCACGTGCGATCGGCTCCGCCCCGCGCGGGCAAGAGATCCTCGACGGCGAGCTTCGCCTGACCGGCGGCAGCCTTTCGGGCGATCCCTTCGCGCAAGAACCGCCCTCGCCGGATTACGCGGCCGAGCTGCACGGTTTTGGCTGGCTCGACGATCTGGCGGCGGTCGGCAGCGCGCCCGCGCGCGATCTGGCGCAGGCGCGAGTGCTGGACTGGGTCCGCGCGCATGACCGCGTGCCTGCGGCGGCGCAAGCCCAGCCCGGCCCCATCTGGCGCGCCGATGTGACCGGGCGGCGGGTGCTGCGCTGGATTTTCCATGCCGGACTGATCCTGCCGGGCCTCGACCGCGAGGCCGCGCAGCCATTCTTCAATTCGCTCCACGACCAGCTTTCTCTCCTCGCGCAGGCAGCGCCGCGCGCCGAGGCGGGGCAGCCGCAGATCGAGGCTCTGGCGGGACTGGCACTGGCCGCGATGGCGCTGAAAGGCGCCGAGGATCAGGCCGACCCGGCGCTTGCCGCCCTTGCCGAGGCGGCGCGCGGGACCATCTCGGGCGGCGCGCTGCGCTCGCGCAACCCGGAAGAGCTGCTGACCTGTCTGTCGCTTCTGGCATGGGTCAAGGACGCGGCGGGCGAGACCGGCCATGCGCTTCCGCGCGCGATCAACACGCTGATCGGCGAGATCGCCCCCGTGCTGCGCGCGCTGCGTCACGCCGATGGCGGCTTGCCGCGCTTTCATGGCGGCGGACGCGGCGTTCCGGGGCGGCTCGATCACAGCCTGCGCGCCGCCGAGGGGCCGGCACTGACGGCAAAGGGCCATCCGATGGGCTATGCGCGCCTGTCCCGCGCGCGGGCGAGCGTTATCCTCGATGCCTCGCCCCCGCCCGCAGGCGCGGCCGCCGCGCGGGCGCACGCCTCGACGCTCGCGCTCGAGCTGACCTCGGCGCGCCATCCGGTGGTGGTGAATTGCGGCTCGGGCCGGCTGTTCGGGCCGTCCTGGGCGCGCGCCAGCCGCGCGACCGCCTGTCACTCGACGCTGTCGCTGTCGGGGCTGTCCTCGGCCAAGCTGCTGCCCGCCGACGATCAGGGGCAAGAGCGTCTGACCCATCTGCCGCAGCGCGTCTGGGCAGGCGCGTGCGATGCGGGCGGCAACCTGCTGCCGCCCGAAACGCCCCCGGCCCATCCGAGCCAGCCCTCCCATATTCTCGCCGGCCATGACGGCTGGCTGGGCACGCACGGGCTGACACATCTGCGCGAGCTTTGGCTCGCCCCGGACGGCGACGAGCTGCGGGGCGAGGACACGCTCGCGGCGCTGGATGCCGAGGCGCAGGGGCGGCTTGATGATCTGCTCGCCCGCCAGCCGGACGGGATCGCCTTCGATATCCGCTTCCATCTCCATCCGGCGATCGAGGCCGAGTTCGACGGCGAGGCGCTGCGGCTTTCGCTGCCGGGCGGCGAGCTGTGGCGCTTTACCCATGACGGCGTCGCCGCGGTGCGGCTCGACCCGAGCGCCTATCTGGAAAGCGGCCTTCACGAGCCGCTTGCCGCCGAAGTGATTGTTCTAAGCGCCGCGCTGACCGGGCGCGCGATCCAGATCGGCTGGACCTTCAGCCGGGCAAGCGGTAGGTGAGCGGCAATCACACCGTAAGCCGGACCATGCCAGAATGACCGATCTCGCCCCCGTCAAACGCGCCCTCATCTCCGTGTCGGACAAGACCGGCCTGGTGGATTTCGCGCAGGCTCTTGCCGCGCGCGGGGTCGAGCTGCTGTCCACCGGCGGGACGGCGGCGGCCCTGCGCGCGGCGGGGCTCGATGTGCGCGACGTGGCCGAGGTGACGGGCTTTCCCGAAATGATGGACGGGCGGGTCAAGACGCTCCACCCCGCGGTGCATGGCGGGCTGCTGGCGCTGCGCGATGATGCGGGACATCAGACAGCCGCGCGCGAGCATGGGATCGGGATGATCGACCTCTTGGTGGTGAACCTCTACCCGTTCGAGGAAACCGTGGCCAAAGGCGGCGATTACGCGGCCTGCGTCGAGAATATCGACATTGGCGGGCCGGCGATGATCCGCGCGGCGGCGAAGAACCACGCTTTCGTCAGCGTCGTGGTCGATGTCGAGGATTACGATGCGGTTCTGGCCGAGCTGGACGCGCAGGGCGGGCAGACCCGGCTCGCGCTTCGGCAGCGTCTTGCGCAGACCGCCTATGCGCGCACGGCGGCTTATGATGCGGCCGTGTCGGGCTGGATGGCAGGCGCGATCGGCGATGAGACGCCGCGCCGCCGGACTTTCGCGGGAACGCTCGCGCAAACGCTCCGCTACGGCGAGAACCCCCATCAGCAGGCCGCGTTCTATGTGACCGAAGGGGCCCGCCCCGGCGTTGCGACCGCGCGCCAGTGGCAGGGCAAAGAGCTATCCTACAACAACATCAACGACACCGATGCAGCGTTCGAGCTGGTGGCCGAGTTCGACCCGGCCGAGGGTCCGGCCGTCGCGATCATCAAGCACGCGAACCCCTGCGGCGTCGCGCGGGGCGCAAGCGCGGTTGAGGCATATCGCCGCGCCTATGATTGCGACCGCGTGTCGGCCTTTGGCGGGATTGTCGCGCTCAATCAACCGCTTGACGCCGAGACGGCGCGCGCGATCACCGAGATATTCACCGAAGTCGTCATCGCCCCGGATGCCTCGGACGAAGCGCGCGAGGTGTTTGCCGCCAAGAAAAACCTGCGCCTGCTGACGACCGGAGGGCTACCAGACCCGGCCGCTTCGGGCTTAAGTTTCCGGCAGGTCGCGGGCGGGTTTCTGGTGCAGGGGCGCGATAATGGCCGCACGATGCGCGATGATCTGCGCATCGTATCAGAGCGCAAGCCTTCGGAGGACGAGCTGGCCGATCTGCTGTTCGCCTGGCAGGTTGCCAAGCACGTCAAATCGAACGCGATCGTCTATGCGCGGGGTCTCGCCACGGTCGGGATCGGCGCGGGCCAGATGAGCCGCGTCGATTCGACCCGCATCGGGCGGCGCAAGGCGCAGGACATGGCCGAGGCGCTTGGGCTGGCGGCCCCGCTGACCGAGGGCGCGGCCGTCGCCTCGGACGCGTTCTTCCCCTTCGCCGACGGGATCGAGGCGCTAGCCGAGGCGGGCGCGCGCGCCGTGATCCAGCCGGGCGGCTCGATGCGCGATGAAGAGGTGATCGCGGCCGCCGACCGGCTTGGGCTCGCCATGATATTCACCGGCCAGCGACATTTCCGCCACTGATGAGCGATACAAGCACCAAAACGCCGGCCACCAAACCGGCCAGACCCCGCTCCCCGCGCCGCAAGGCCGCGCCGCCGCCGACGCTTTGGCTGATGGCGTTGGTTGCGGCCGAGATCCTCTTGCTCGACCAGATCAGCAAATATTACGTCTTGCACGTGCTCCAGCTTGATATGGTGCGCGCGATCGACGTGCTTCCGCCGTGGCTCAATCTGCGCATGGCGTGGAACGAGGGGATCAATTTCGGGCTGTTCGCCTCGTCCGGCACGGTGATGAAATGGCTGCTGATCGCGATTGCGCTTGTCGTCTGCGCGGGGGTGATCTTGTGGATGCACCGGCTGCGGCCGGGGCGGCTCGCGCAGGTCTCGGCGGGGCTGCTGATCGGCGGCGCGCTCGGCAATGTGATCGACCGGCTGATCTACGGCGCGGTGGCCGATTTCCTGAACATGTCGCTGCCCTTCTGGCAAAACCCTTACAGTTTCAACGTCGCCGATATCGCGATTTTCGCGGGCGCGATCGGGCTGATCCTGTTCCCGCCCGAGCCGAAGCCAAAGCCCGGCGCAAAGACCGTGCGCGCAAAGCCGCGTGACGGCAGCGGAAAATCCCGTTAGAACGGGGCGAGGCCGGAAGACAGGGGACAGAAGATGCGGGCAATCATCGCGATGATCTCGGCGGCGGGGCTGCTTGGCGCGTGCTCGGGCGATCCGCAGCTCATGAATATCCGTGCGGGCCAGACCACGCCGGACGAATTCGCCATCGTGCCGACCCGCCCGCTGACCATGCCAGCCGATCTCAACCAGTTGCCGCCGCCGACGCCGGGGGGTGCGAACATCACCGACCCGACCCCGCGCGGCGATGCGGTGGCCGCGCTTGGCGGCAATCCCGGCGCGCTTGTCGATCAGGGGATCGGTGCGGCGGATCAGGCTTTGGTGAACCACGCCGCGCGCGCAGGAAGCCAGCCCGGCATCCGCCAACAGCTTGCGCAAGAGGACGCGGATTGGCGCGCGCGCCACGGCCGCCGGCCGCTTGAGACATTGGCGCGCACCAATGTCTATCTGCGCGCCTATGAGGTGATGACGCTCGACAGCGAGGCCGAACTGCGCCGCTGGCGGCGCGCGGGCGCGCAGACCCCGTCCGCCCCGCCACGCCCCACCCGCTGATCCCCTCACCCAGAGGTGAGCGCGCGCGGCCTTGCCCCGCCCCCGCGCAAGGTTCAGTCTGCGCCCAGGATGATCTGAACTGAAAGGCCGCTCTCATGCGCTTTCTGGCCGCTTCGCTGCTGCTGTCTCTTGCCGCGCCCGCTTTTGCCGATGCGGAAAAGGGTGTCAGCCATTTCACGCTGGATAACGGGCTCGACGTGGTGGTGATCGAGGATGCGCGCGCGCCCAGCGTGGTGCAGATGCTGTGGTACAAGATCGGCTCGGCCGACGAGGCGCCCGGCAAGTCGGGCATCGCGCATTATCTCGAACATCTGATGTTCAAGGGCACCGACACGCTGGAGCCGGGCGAGCTGTCGCGGCGCGTCACCGCGAATGGCGGGATGGACAACGCCTTTACCAGCTATGATTTCACCACCTATTTCCAGCGCATCGCCTCGGACCGGCTTGAGATGGTGATGGAGATGGAAGCCGACCGGATGAGCAATCTGCGCATCGGCGATGACGATTGGCAGGCCGAGCGGCAGGTCGTGCTCGAGGAACGCGCGCAGCGCGTGGACAGCAACCCGCGCGCGCTTTTCGCCGAGGAACGCAGCGCGGTGCAGTTCTACAACCACCCTTACGGCCGCCCCGTCATCGGCTGGCGTGCCGAGATGGAGGCGCTGACCCGCGACGACGCCGAGGCCTGGTATGACGCCCATTACGCGCCCAATAACGCGGTTCTGGTGATCGCGGGCGATGTGACCGAGGCGCAGGTCCGCGATCTGGCCGAGCGCTATTACGGCCCCGCCGAGGCGCGCCCCGAAGCGCTGCGCAGCGCCCGCCCGCAAGAGCCGGCCCAGCAATCCCCGCGCCGGATGGAGCTGCGCGATCCGCGCGTGGCGCAGCCGGTGTTTTCGCGCTCGGTGCTGGT
Organism: Paracoccus sp. (in: a-proteobacteria); assembly: GCA_030539455.1. Classification (GTDB taxonomy): domain Bacteria; phylum Pseudomonadota; class Alphaproteobacteria; order Rhodobacterales; family Rhodobacteraceae; genus Paracoccus. Next base: position 8,248 of record JAUNRZ010000073.1, read on the forward strand.
CCCGCAGCGGGTCAGCGGCGATCAGGATCAGGCGGCGGCGCTGACGGTGCTTGCGGCGCTGCTGGGCGGCTCACCCCAGACCTCGGTGCTGGCGCAAGAGATGATGATGGAGGGAACGGCGCTGTTCACCTCGGCGGGCTATAGCGGGCTTTCGGTCGATCCGACGACCTTCACGCTGATGATGGTGCCCGCGGACGGGCTGGGAACGGACGAGGCCGAGGCGGCGCTCGACGCCGTGCTGGCGCGGTTTCTTGAGACGGGCCCGGATGCCGA
>JAUNRZ010000073.1:8620-11092 GCA_030539455.1 Paracoccus sp. (in: a-proteobacteria)
GTCGCGGACGCGATCGGCGCGGCAGAGGCGGAGCTGGCCGCCGAGCCGGGCGCAGCCGGTGCTGGCGCCGATGGAGATACCCGCGCCGATGAGCCAAGCGGGGCTGACGAACGCGCGGCGGATGACCCCGCCCCCGAAGATGACGCGCAGCCGGGCGAGACGCCCGCACCCGCCGCACCGCAGCCGGGCACCGATGACGCCGCCAGCGACAGCGAGGACGAACAATGATGATCCGCCTTCCCGCCGCGCTTTTCGCCTGCGCGCTTTTGCTGCCCGCCCCGCTGCGCGCGTTCGAGATCACCGAGATCACCTCGCCGGGCGGGCTGACCGCGTGGCTGGCCGAGGACGATTCGATCCCCTTTGTCGGGCTCAACATCATCTTCGAGGGCGGCGCGAGCCTTGACGATCCGGCGCGGCGCGGCGCGATCTCGCTGATGGCCTCGACACTGGAAGAAGGCGCGGGCGACATGGATGCGACCGATTTCGCGCGCGCCGTTGAATCGCTCGGCGCCTCGGAAGAGTTCAACGTCGCCGATGATGCGCTTATCGTCTCGGCCCGCGCCTTGTCGGAAAACCGCGACGAGGCGGCCGAGCTGCTGCGCCTTGCCCTGACCCGGCCGCGCTTTGACGAGGATGCGGTCGCCCGCGTGCGCAGCCAGATGCTGGCGGTGATCCGCTCCGAGGAAACCGACCCCTCCGCCATCGCGGGAAAGGCGATGGCCCGCACGCTCTGGGGCGATCACCCCTATGCGAGCCCGATCAACGGCACCTCGGACAGCGTCGCCGCCCTGACCCCGGACGATCTGCGCGATGCCGCCGCGCGGGTTCTGGCGCGCGATCGTGTGCTGATCGCGGCGGCGGGCGATATCACCGGCGAGGAGTTGGGCGAGATGGTCGATCTGATCCTTGGCGATCTGCCCGAGACGGGCTCTGTCCCCCTGCCGGACGAGGCGCGCTTCATGGGCGAAGGCGGGGCCGAGATCATCGACTGGGACAGCCCGCAAACGGTGATCCGCTTCGCGCAGCCCGGCCTGCCGATCGACGATCCGGATTACTTCGCGGCGACCATCGCCAACCACATCCTCGGCGGCGGCGGGTTCTCGTCGCGTCTGATGGATGAGCTGCGCGAGCGGCGCGGGTTGACCTATGGCGTCTCGTCCGGGCTCTCGAACGGGGTCTACGGGCAAAGCTGGGGCGGCGGGCTGTCGACCAGCAACGCAACGGCGGGCGAATCGGTGCGGCTGCTGCGCGAGACCTGGGCTGCGATGGCGGAGGGCGGTGTCACCGAGGCCGAGCTGGAGGCCGCCAAGACATACCTCACCGGCGAATACCCGCTGCGATTCGACGGCAATATGCGCATCGCGGGCATTCTCGCGGGGATGCAGATGATCGGCCTTCCGATCGACTATCCGAGTTTTCGCAACGACATGGTCGAGGCGGTGACGCTGGACGATGTGAACCGCGTCGCGCGCGAGCGGCTGGATGCGGATGCGCTCAGCTTCGTGCTGGTCGGGCGGCCCGAGGGCATGGAAGAGGAAGCGGGCGAGACCGCGTCGGACTAAGCCCGCCCCGCTGTCGAGGACAGGGTGATCGCATCGACGCCCAGATCGCGCAGCGCATCCTGCCAGACCTGCCCCGGCGGGCCGAACGCATATTCGTCGCGCATCGCGCCGACCAGCCAGCCATTGGCCAGAATCTCTGCCTCGAGCTGGCCCGGCCCCCAGCCGGCGTAACCAAGCGCCATGATCGCCTGCTCGGGCCCGCGCCCGGCGGTGATGTCCTCCAGAATATCGCGCGTCGTGCTGATGGAGAGCCCGCCCGGCAGCGCCATCGCGCCGCCCTCGCCGTCCTCCGTCTCACCGCCGCGCGTGCGGTGAAGCACGAAACCGCGCCCGGTCTCGACGGGACCGCCAAAGCGCACCGGCAATTCAGGCGCGGCCTCCCAATCCTCGATGCCGATCTGCTTCATCAAGCCGCGAAAGCTCAGATCCGCCGCGCCGTGGTTCAGCACAAGCCCCATCGCGCCCTCGTCCGAGAACGCGCAGATCAGCACGACCGAGCGCCGAAAGCGCGGATCACCCATCTCGGGCATGGCAATCAGGATACGGCCGGTCAAATCGTCCTGTTCAGGCATGGGGCCTCCTTTGCTTGTGCCAAGTTGCGCGGTGCGGCGCGGTTCTGCAAGGCTCTGGCGAAAAGGTGACTTTGCGTGGCGGCGCGCGGGCGGTAGCATCGCGCCATGAAAACCGCGAGTCTTGCCGCCATTTTCGCCGCCATCGCAGCGCCCGCGCTTGGCGATCTGCCGCGCGGGCTGGAATCGGCGCGGCTGCTGCCCGGCTGGGTGGATGCGGACGGGCGGCGGATCACCGCGCTCGAGCTTGTGCTGGCGCCCGGATGGAAAACCTATTGGCGCAGCCCGGGCGATGCGGGCATCCCGCCGAGCTTTGACTGGCGCGGCGCGGAAGAGGTGCA
>JAUNRZ010000074.1 GCA_030539455.1 Paracoccus sp. (in: a-proteobacteria)
GAAAACGTCGCTCAGATCGCGCATGATCTGAACGTGACCGAGCAAGAGGTGATCGAGATGAACCGGCGCATGGCCGGCTCGGACGCCTCGCTGAATGCTCAGGTTGGATCGAGCGACGGCGATTCGACGGCTCAGTGGCAGGATTGGCTCGAGGACGAGGACGCCGATCAGGCCGGGGCCTATGCCGAGGCGGACGAGTTGTCGGCGCGGCGCGAGATGCTGGTGAAGGCGATGGACACGCTGAACGAGCGCGAAAAGGACATCCTGGTCGAGCGCCGCCTCCGCGACGACCCGCTGACGCTGGAAGAACTGTCAACGCGCTACGAAGTCTCGCGCGAGCGCATCCGCCAGATCGAGGTGCGAGCGTTCGAGAAGCTTCAGGCACGAATGCGCGAGCTGGCGTTGGATAAGGGAATGGCGATCGCGTCGGTGTGAGGGGGGTGGCGCAGGCTCGCGCGGGGTGGTTCTGCGATGCTGTGCTGCCGCATGTCGGCCTGTCCCGGCACGGCTTTGTAGCGAAGAGCCACTGGGCCTAGGACTTAATCTATCTTAGCCACATGCTTGCCGAGGCGAGGGCGACGGCGGGAAGGAAGTTTGTCGCTTGTTTGTCGAACCGGGTCGGGGTGCTGCGGAACTGCTTGAGTTTGCAGAGTGAACCTGCGAACGCGCTCGATCGGGTTGCGCTGGCGGTCAAGGTTGGACGGGAGGTCGCGTTGCGCGCGCACGCGGCTTTGCGCCGGGATATGCGCCTCGCCGCCACGCGCTCGGCCAGAGCGAGGCTGTCATAGCCGCGGTCAGCCACAACTGCTCAGTGCGAGAGCGCGTCCAGCGGGACAGGGGCGGCAATCGTGTCGGAGGTCTGGCCGTGCGTGATGTGGAGCTTTGCCGGCAGGCCGCCTTGATAAACGACCGCGTGGATCTTGGTGCTCGGGCCGGCACGTGATCGGCCGATGGCGCAGTCAGAGCCCAGCCATACGAGGCGTGCTAGTTGGCCCGGACGATGGCACTGTCGATCAACTGCAGTGACCGTGGCGTTGATTCCCTCTTCCCCCGCAGCGGGGGTCATACTGTCCCGCCTCGGCTTGGGGCGAGCAACCTAGGTGGAGCGTTGCCGCTATTACCTGCGCCCCGGGGCTGGCTGGCCCCACCTCGGCCTTGGTGGCGCGGCTAGGCAGCGAACATCGCACGGCTCTTCCGTCATTCCCCGCGCGTTGGGGGAAAGCATGCCCCGCCTCGGCCTGTGGCGAGTGGACGGGCTCGAAACCCAGCCTTGGTGCTGATGTTACTCCCTGCGTCGCCGGCAGCCATCCGATCACGCCTACGTCTTAGCAGCGCAGCATGCCTCGCTGAGCGTCCGTTATTCCTCGCGCCGACTGGGGTCAGTCTGTCCCGACTCGACCGGGGGCGAGCGGCAGTGAGACGCGAAGTCTCGCTTCGGGTGTTTTCACCCTGTCGAACGCGGCCAGGGGTTAGCCTTCGCCGAACCAGCATGAGCGAAGCGGGTTAGCAGCGCGAAGGTTCGACCGGGGCGTTTCTGCTGTTCGCCCTGCCGCCGAGGTCAGCGTGTAAGCGGGCGCGAGCGGCGTTTCCTTGATCGAACGAGCATCTGCTGCGTCCCGCGCGCGTCCATCTACACAATCGCCCCGCTTCCTCCCCGCCCCAAACGCCGATTGACCGGCGCGCAAGCCGGGGTCATCATGTGGACATGAGGCAAGAGGCAGATGGTCCGACGCACCGCTCTTAAGAAGTTTCAGCGGCTCGAGGCGGCGGGGCTCTGGCATCGCGGTGGCGGGCGCGCGCCGGTTGAGGTCGTGGTTTCGGTGGGCGAGGCGACGCTTGTGCTGAGCGATCCTAAGACCGATGCGCCTGTCGCGCATTGGTCGCTGCCTGCGCTCGAGCGGCTTAATCCGGGCGAGATCCCGGCCCGCTTCGCGCCTGCCGCGCTTGGCGGCGAGCCGGGCGATGCGGAATATCTCGCGCTGGACGATGCCGAGATGCTGGACGCGATCGACCAGCTTCACCGCGCGATCGAGGACAGCCGCCCCCATCCGGGACGCCTGCGCGGCCGGCTGACGATCGCGGCGGCGCTGCTGATGGCCGGGCTCGCGATCTTCTGGCTGCCCGGAGCCCTCACCCGCCACGCCGCGCAGATCACCCCGGCGGCCGAGCGCGCGAGCATTGGCGGGATGGTGCTCGCGGATCTGGTGCGCAGCACTGGCGCGCCGTGTCAGAACCCGCAGGCTCAGGCGATCCTCGATGATCTCGCGCGCCGCATGGCCGGGCCGCAGAGCCGCGTTCTCGTGCTCCCGCAGCGGTTTGAGGATGCGTTGCCGCTGCCGGGCGATCTGATTGCCGTGCCGCGCGATCTGGTCACGGGCGAGGATTCGCCCGACGCGCTCGCCGGGCATCTGATCGCCGCGCGGCAGCGTGCGGGTAGCCACCCGCCTTTGGTCGATGCGCTGGATCATGTGCGGCTGCGCGATATTCTGACGCTGCTGACAAGCGGGCATCTGCCGCAGGGTGCGCTTGACGGCTATGGTGAGACGCTGCTGAGCGCTCCGGCGAAGCGGCTCGACGAGACGGCGCTTCTGGCCGCGTTCACGCAGCGCCAAGTGCCGACGACGCCCTATGCGCAATCGCTTGATCGCGCGCGCCGGCCGAATATCGCCCTGATCGAGGCTGACCCGTTCCGGCAGAGCGATGCCCCCGCCCTGATGAGCGATCAGGATTGGGTCTTGGCCCAGCAGATCTGCGCGGGCTAAGCGGGCTAACGGGCGACGGCGGTGGGATAGCCCGCGGCGCGCAAGTGGTCGAGCGCGTGGATCAACCTCTCGCGCGAGGCGAAGGGGCCGGCGAGGATGATATGCGGGCTGTCATCGCCGGCGCGGCGCGCCCGCATCGGCGGGTAGCCAAGCGCGCGCAGTGCTGTGACGGCACGCTCGGCCGCGTCTTCGCGCGTGAACTGGCCGATTTGCACGAAACGGGCGTTGGCGGGAACCAGCTCGGCCGGATTGCGGGGCTCGGGGGGCGCGGCTGTGCGCGTCGGCGCAGCAGGACGTGAGCGCGGCGCGGCGGTCTGGGGTCCGCGTGCGCGGTCAGGCTGCGCGGCAGAAGGCTCCGCTCGGGCGCGCGGTTCCGCAGCGCCCGCGTTATCGCCAGGCTGCTCAGCTTCGGGCGCCGGGGCTGCAGCCGGCAGAGGCGCGGCCGAGACGCGGCGCTGCGCTGCAAGATCGCTCGCCGCTCGCGCCGGCGCGCAGAGACCACGCGTCGGATCGTCCGGCCGCACTGGCGACGCCGCGTCGGCCGTCGCCATTCCGAGCGCGGCGCAAAGCTGGCTTGATTGCCCGAGCGGGGCCGCATGAACGCGCGGCGCAGGCGCCGCAAGCTCGCGCGCGATGGCGGCGCCGAGCTGTTCCGCCCGCGCTGCAGGAGTGGACGCAGCCGGCGCGGCGTTGGATGAGGCAGGTGAGGGAGCAGGCTGCCGCTGATCGCCCGTTTGCGCCGGTGGAGCAGATGCCGGCCCGTCCACCAACTCGACCTCGCTCGCGACGGCCATCATCAGCTCGCGCTCGATAACGCCGGCGCTGCGCGGCGCGGCAGGCTCCGCCCGTAGAAGCGCGCCCCGTTCAGGTGCGCCGAAGCTCGGCGGGAAGCCGCAAACCGGCGCGCCTTCGGACTGCATCCGCGCCCATTCGCCGGCCGGATCACGGCGCGCGACGCAGCCTTCGCTGTCCACATATTGCAGCGCGGAGAAATCGTCGGGCGGGGGTTCCGCCGGCGTTGCCAAAGCCGCGCCCGCCGCCAGAAAAAGCCAGATCACCGCCAGAGCGTTGAGAAATTGTGCCATCGCGCCAGACCGATTCGTTGCCATCAGCCCCCAGCCTTAAAGCCAAAGCCTGAAGATCGGGTTAAGCGCGCTACTTGGTCCCGAACATCCGATCCCCGGCGTCGCCAAGCCCCGGAAGAATATAGCCTTTCTCGTTCAGCCGCTCGTCGAGCGCTGCCGTCACGATCGGAACGTCCGGATGAGCGTCCTTCATCCGCGCCACCCCTTCGGGCGAGGCCAGAAGGCATAGGAAGCGCAGATTTTTCGCGCCCGCCTCTTTCAGAAGATCGATCGCCGCCACCGAGGAATTGCCGGTCGCCAGCATCGGGTCGACCGCGATCGTCATGCGCTCGTCGAGATTGGCGGGCAGCTTGCAGTAATACTGCACTGGCTGGAGCGTTTCAGGGTCTCGGTAAAGCCCCACGAACCCGACCCGCGCGGCCGGGATCAGCTCGAGAATACCGTCGAGGAGCCCGTTCCCCGCCCGCAAAATCGACACGAGCGCGAGCTTTTTCCCCTCGAGCATCGGCGCGTCCATCTCGCAAAGCGGGGTCTCGATCCGGGTCGTGGTCAGCTCCAGCTCGCGCGTGACCTCATAGGCCAGCAGCAGCGAAATCTCGCGCAAAAGCTGGCGAAAACCGGCGGTCGACGTGTCGGTGCGGCGCATCAGGGTCAGCTTGTGCTGGACAAGCGGGTGGTCAACGATGGTCAGATGCTGCATGTGCGCTCTCTTGTTCGAGTTTTTGCGCCAGTTCAGCGCGGGTTTCCGGCCCGCAAAAGGCGGCGCGGGCGGCGTTGAGGTTCAGTTCGGTGAATTCAGGCTCTGCCCAGCCGAATGCTTCGGCCAGCATATCGTATTCGCGCGTGAGCGAGGTGTGAAAGAAGGGCGGATCGTCGGTCGAGACGGTCACGCGCACACCCGCATCGGCAAGACGGGCGATCGGGTGCGCGCGCCAGTTCGGATAAATCCCGAGCGCGATGTTCGAGCCGGGGCAAACCTCCAGCGTCGTGCCGCGCTCGGCCAGATTGCGGACAAGCGCTTCGTCCTCGACCGCGCGGACGCCGTGGCCGATGCGGCTGACGCCAAGGCGCAGCGCGGCGGCGACGCTTTCGGGGCCGCGCCATTCGCCCGCATGGCAGGTGAGACCCAGCCCAGCCTCGCGCGCGCAATCGAAGCTCCATGCGAAATCGCCCGGCTCGCCCGCGTTTTCATCGCCGGCAAGGCCGAAGCCCGCGACCCAGTCACCGGCGGTTTCGGCGGCGCAGATCGCGGTCTTTCGCGCACGCTCGGGCCCGAAATGGCGGATGGGGGTGAGTATGGCGCGGCTTTCGATGCCGCTTGCTGTCATGGCGGCGGCGGTTTCGGTCATCGCCGCCAGATAGTCGCGCCATGCCGAGAGATCCGCGCCGCCGCAAAACTCGGGCGAGACGAACAGCTCGGCATAGATCGCACCGTTTTCGGCGCAGTTTTCAAGCGCCGCGCGCAGCAGAAGCGCATAATCCTCGGGCGAGCGGAAGACGCTGCTCGCCTGTTCGTAAACGCGCAGAAAGTCGCGGAAATCATCGTAGCGATAGGCGCCCGAGAGATCGAAAATGCCGGACAGATCCTCGGCGTAGCGGCGCGCCTGATCGCGGACGAGCGCAGGCGGCGCTGCGCCCTCGAGATGGAGGTGGAGCTCGATTTTCTTCACAGGAATGACGCTCCGCGATGGGTCGGCTTCAGGCCGAGATGGGACATGACCGAGGCGCCGATATCGGCGAAGGCAACCTGACCGACCGCGCGCGCCCCGAGCCCGGCGCCGAGCACGGGGACACGCTCTCGCGTGTGGTCGGTCCCGCTCCAGCTTGGATCGTTGCCGTGATCGGCGGTGAAGATCGCAAGATCGCCGGGACGAAGCGTCGCGATCAAGGCGCCTGCGATATTATCGAACCATTCCAGATGCTTGCGATAACCGTCTATGTCGCGTCGATGCCCGTACAGACTGTCGAACTCGACGAAATTCGCGAAGGTGAGGCTGCCGGGGGGCGCGTCACTCCCAAGGCGCAGCAAATGTTCAGCAAGCGCGGCATCCGAGCCGCCTTTATGGAGATGGCTGATCCCGCGATGGCTAAAAATATCGCCGATCTTGCCGACCGCATGGGTCTCGCGGCCGGCCTTTGCGGCGATATCCAGCACCGTGTCGGCGGGCGGGGCGATCGCGTAATCGCGCCGGTTGGGCGTGCGCGTATAATGGCCCGGCGTGCCGGTGAAGGGGCGGGCAATGACCCGCCCGACGCGCATATCGTGAAGCGTCGGGGCGAGGTTTTCGCACAGTCGAAGCAGGCGGTCGAGGCCGAAGCTTTCCTCGTGCGCGGCGATCTGGAACACGCTGTCGGCCGAGCTGTAGCAGATCGGCCAGCCAGTTTTTTGATGCTCGGCGCCAAGCCGGGCGATGATCTCGGTCCCCGAGGCGTGGCAATCGCCTAAAATCCCTTCCGTTCCGGCCAGTTGCGCGACATGAGCGCTCAGCTCGGGCGGAAAACAGGGCGCGGTGTCGGGGAAATAATGCCACTCCCACGGCACCGGGACGCCCGCGATCTCCCAGTGGCCCGAGGGGGTGTCCTTGCCGCGCGAAATCGCGCTCGCCGCGCCCCAGAGCCCTTGCGGCGGGGCGACAAGCTGCGGCGCGTCAACGCCCGAGGCGAGCTTCAGCGCCGCCCCGAGGCCCAGCTTTGCCAGGTTCGGCATATTGATCGGCCCCGCCGCCGCGATATGGTCCAGCGTGTTCGCGCCGGTATCGGGGCGCGTTCCGTTGAAGAACGAGCCCGCGTCGGGGGCGCCGCCAATTCCAACGGAGTCCATCACGATCAGGAAGGCGCGGTTCTGGTTGCGGTCTTGCATGAGTATTTCTGCGCAGAAGAGATCAGGAGCCGGGAATTTCGCCGATAATCAGCCGCTTTGCCGGCACCGGACCGGGCGTCGTTTCATAGCACGCAGCCCATTCGCGCGCAAAGTGCTCGGTTTCGGCGGGGTCTGCGGCGTGAATAAGAGGGGTGGGCGCGGCATTGAGATCATCGCCGACACGCGGCAGGTGAGAGAGCCCAACGGCATGGTTGACACGATCGCCGCTGCGCAGGCGGCCACCGCCCATGCGCACGACCAATTCGCCGAGGCGGCGCGTGTCGATCGCGCGGACAAAGCGATGGCGAAGTTTGGGGAGCGGCGCGGCGGGCGCGATTCGCAGGTGCCGATCCGGCCGCTCGAGCAGGTCCGGCGGGCCGCCGAGGGCGCGGACCATACGCGTGAAATGCTCGGCGGCGCGGCCCGATGTAATGGCGGCGCGGATTTTGTTGGCGGCGGCGGCGGGATTACCTTCAAGCTCGGCCAGCAAAAGCGCCTTCGCGCCGAGCGAGATTGTGACGTCCAGCAGAGGGCAGTCCTGGGGGTCGGTCAGCAGCGCGATAATCTCGGCCACTTCGACCGCGTTGCCGGCGGTCCGGCCAAGCGGGCTGTTCATGTCGGTGACAAGCGCGGCTGTCCGGCACCCTGCCCCGTTCGCCGTTTCGACAAGCGCCTCGGCCAGGGCACGCGCCTCTGCCTCGGTCGACATGAACGCGCCGCTGCCGCATTTGACGTCCAGCACAAGCGCGCCGAGCCCCGCCGCGAGTTTCTTGGACAGGATCGACGCGGTTATCAGGTCGATGCTTTCCACTGTCGCCGTCACATCGCGGATCGCGTAAAGCCGCCGGTCGGCCGGGGCGATGTCGGCGGTGGCGCCGATGATCGCGCAGCCGGCCTCGCGCAGGACGCGCTCGAGCGTATCGCGGTCGATGTCGGTACGATAGCCGGGGATCGCCTCCATCTTGTCGAGCGTGCCGCCCGTATGGCCCAGCCCGCGCCCCGAGATCATCGGCACATAGGCCCCGCAGGCCGCAAGCGCAGGCGCGAGCAGCAGCGACACGCTGTCGCCCACCCCGCCGGTCGAGTGCTTGTCGACCACCGGCCCCGGCAAGTCCCAGGACAGCACCGCGCCCGAATCGCGCATCGCTTCGGTCAGCGCAACGCGCCCCGCACCGTCCAGCCCGCAGAGCAGAACCGCCATCGCGAAGGCGCCGGCCTGCGCGTCATCGACGGCGCCATCCGCGAGCCCCCGCGCGATCCAGACCGCGTCCGCAGGCGCCAGCCCGCGCCCTTCGCGCAGATCGGCGATGATGCGCCGCGCCTCGCTCATCCAGAGCTGCCGGACATATGGGCGACCTCGAACCGGCCGGGTAGCAATTCCGCGATCGTGCTCGCGAGGCTCGTGCCCGAGACGGTGGCCAGCAGAACCGGGGTGTCGCCGCGGCCGAACTCCGCCAGCTTCTGGCGGCAGCCGCCACAGGGCGGCACGGGGGCGGGGGCGTCGGCGATTACCGCGACTTCGATCAACTCTGTCTCGCCGGCCGCGACCATGGCGGCGATCGCGCCCGCCTCGGCGCAGGTGCCCTCGGGATAGGCGACGTTTTCGACGTTGCAGCCCCGGTAAATACGCCCCGACGCGCCGCGCACCGCCGCGCCGACCTTGAATTTCGAATAGGGCGCATAGGCGGCCTCGCGCACCGCGCGCGCCTCGTCCAGCAGCGACATGATCGGTCCTTTCCAGCAGCTTCGCGCCCCAATCTGCGCCCGCACCTCGGCCGATGCAAGCAGCCGAGGGGGCGGCAAGTCTTGCCCCTGCCCCCGAAGCTGGTTTAACGCTGAACTATCGGTATGAGGGGGCGAGCCAGATGGAAGAGCGGCGGCAGGAAAATCTTCGGCAGGCGGCGCTGGATTACCATGAATTCCCGCGCCCCGGTAAGCTCGAGGTGCGCGCGACCAAGCCGCTGGCCAACGGGCGCGATCTGGCCCGCGCCTACAGCCCCGGCGTCGCCGAAGCCTGCACCGAGATCAAGGCCGACCCGGCCAACGCGGCCCGCTTTACCGCGCGCGCCAATCTCGTCGCGGTCGTCTCGAACGGAACGGCCGTGCTCGGCCTTGGCAATATCGGCCCGCTCGCCGCCAAGCCGGTGATGGAGGGCAAGGCGGTCCTTTTCAAGAAATTCGCCAGTATCGACTGTTTCGATCTCGAGCTGGACGAGGCGGACCCGCACCATCTGGCCGAGATCGTCTGCGCGCTCGAGCCGACATTCGGGGCGATCAATCTCGAGGATATCAAGGCGCCCGACTGTTTCATCGTCGAGCAGATCTGCCGCGAGCGCATGAATATCCCGGTATTCCACGACGATCAGCACGGCACCGCGATCGTGGTGGGCGCGGCTGCGACCAATGCGCTGCGCGTGGTCGGCAAGCGGTTCGAGGATATCAAGATCGTCTCGACCGGCGGCGGGGCGGCGGGGATTGCCTGCCTCAACATGCTGCTCAAGCTGGGGGTGCGGCGCGAGAATGTCTGGCTGTGCGATATTCACGGGCTGGTCTATGAGGGCCGCGAAGAGGATATGAACCCGCAAAAAGCGGCCTTCGCGCAGGAGAGCGCGCTGCGCAATCTGGGCGAGGTGATCGGGGGGGCGGATATGTTCCTGGGGCTCTCGGGGCCGGGGGTTCTGACGCCCGAGATGGTCGCGCAAATGGCGCCGCGCCCGGTCATCTTCGCGCTTGCGAACCCGACGCCGGAAATCATGCCGGACGTCGCGAAGAAGGTTGCGCCCGATGCGGTCATCGCGACCGGGCGCAGCGATTTTCCCAATCAGGTCAATAACGTGCTGTGCTTCCCGTTCATCTTCCGGGGCGCGCTTGATGTTGGCGCAACGCAGATCAACGACGCGATGCAGCTTGCCTGTATCGAGGGCATCGCGGCGCTTGCCCGGGCCACGACCGCAGCCGAGGCGGCGGCCGCCTATCGCGGCGAGACGCTGACCTTTGGCCCGGAATATCTGATCCCGAAACCCTTCGATCCCCGGTTGATTGGCGTCGTGTCCTCTGCCGTCGCGCGCGCCGCGATGGAATCGGGCGTCGCGACACGGCCGATCGCGGATCTCGACGCCTACAAGCAGGGGCTCGACGGCTCGGTCTTCCGCTCGGCGCTTATCATGCGCCCGGTCTTCGAGGCGGCGGCGAAGGAATCGCGTCGGCTCGTCTTTGCCGAGGGCGAGGATGAGCGCGTCCTGCGCGCCGCGAATGCGATCCTCGAGGATACCACCGAAACGCCGATCCTGATCGGCCGCCCCGAGGTGATCGAGATGCGGGCCGAGCGGGCGGGCCTGCCGATCCGGCCCGGCCGCGATTTCGAGATCGTTAACCCCGAAAACGACCCGCGCTACCGCGATTACTGGGAGACCTATCACCAATTGATGGCGCGGCGTGGCGTGACGCCCGATATCGCCCGCGCGATCATGCGCACCAACACGACCGCGATCGGCGCCGTGATGGTCCATAGGGGCGAGGCCGACAGCCTGATCTGCGGCACGTTCGGCCAGTATAGCTGGCATCTGGGCTATATTCGCCAGATCCTCGCACGCGGCGGGCGCCACCCGGTTGGGGCGCTTTCGATGATGATCCTCGAGGACGGCCCGCTTTTCGTCGCCGACACGCAGGTGAACCACGAGCCGACGCCCGAGCAGATCGCCGAAAGCGCCATCGGCGCCGCGCGCCATGTCCGCCGCTTCGGGCTCGAGCCGCGCATCGCCCTGTGCAGCCACTCGCAATTTGGCAATCTCGACACCGAATCCGGCCGGCGGATGCGCCGCGCGATGGAGCTTCTGGACGAGCGCGAGGTCGATTTCCTGTTCGAGGGCGAGATGCATATCGACGCCGCGCTCGACCCTGCGATCCGCGACCGGCTGTTCCCCGGATCGAAGCTGGAGGGGAAGGCGAATGTGCTGATCTTCTCGGGCACCGACACCGCATCGGGAGTGCGTAACGTGCTGAAAACAAAGGCGAACGGGCTCGAGGTCGGGCCGATCCTGATGGGCATGGGCAACCGCGCCCATATCGTCACGCCCTCGATCACCGCGAGGGGGCTCTTGAATATGAGCGCACTGGCCGGAACGCCGGTCGCGCAATACGGCTGAGGCGCGCGGGCGGGACGTGATCTGGATCAAACCCCGCCCGCGACAAAGGTTCTATCTGCGATGCAGCGCCGCCTCGGCGGCGCCGCGCCAAGCTGCGCTGCCATAAGTCAGGAGGGGGACGAGATGGCCTATCAGGAGATTTACGAGAACTGGAAAGCCGACCCGGAAGCGTTCTGGATGAAGGCGGCGGGCGGGATCGACTGGGACAAGCCGCCCAGCCGCGCCTTTTTCGATCAGGG
>JAUNRZ010000075.1 GCA_030539455.1 Paracoccus sp. (in: a-proteobacteria)
CCTCGACCAGCTTTTCCGACAGCATCACGGTCTGATCGGACATCCGCCCGAAAAACGCGTGATAGCCGGGAAAGCGGTCATATTGCGCCTTGGCCGCATCGGCGAGCCCCTTGTGATCGAACCCCGCGACCATGTTCCAAAGCCCCGAATTGGCGTCGAGATAGCGCTTGCCGTTCACGTCAAAGACATAGGGCCCCTCGCCATGGGTCAGAACGACCGTGCCGCGCGCCTCGACGCTGGGCAGGTCGGTAAAGCCATACATGGAATATTCTTGCGCGCGGGCTTCCCAGCTTTGCGGGGTGGTCATGGGCGGCTCCCTTGAGAAATGTTGGTTGCGCGCAGGCTAGCGGGGCGGCGCCCGTTCGGCAATGGGGCAGGGGCGCCTAGCGCGCGGCCTCTTCAAGCGCGGCGAGTTCGATCTTGCCCATCCCCATCAACGCCTCATAGGCGCGCGCCGCGTTCGGGCCGGCAAGCAGTTCGGCCGCGCGGCGCGGGACGATCTGCCATGAAAGACCAAAGCGGTCGCGCAGCCAGCCGCATTGCGATCCCTCGCCGCCATCTGCGGTCAACGCCGCCCAAAGCCGGTCCGTCTCGGCCTGATCCGGGGTCGCGACCGAGATCGAGACCGCCTCGCTCAGCTTGAAATAATCGCCGCCGTTCAGCGCCTGATAGGGGACGCCCCCAAGCGTGAACTCGACCAGCAGAACGCCGCCCTCGGGCCGGTTCGTGATCCGCGTGATCTCGCTGTTTTCGATCAGCGAGACGTAAAGCCGCGCGGCCTCGAGTGCCTGATCGTCGAACCACAGGCAGGTTGCGATGTCGTTCATGGCTGGAGCCTCGCGCGGGCGGGAAGCCCGATTTCATCAAGCGCCGCCTCGATCGCGCGATCGCCCGCGCCGCCCGCGACAAGCGCATCGAACCGGGCCCGCAGCGCGTCTTTCTCGGCGCCCTTGCAATCATTCCACGGACGGCCTTGCAGGGCCATGTGAAGGACATAATAGGGCACGAAATGCGGCCGCGTGCCATGCGCGATCAACGCGGCGTAAGCGGCATCCGCGCCCATTGCGCGAAGGCTCGCCGCATCGGGCACGCCCGCCGCGATCAGACCGCGCGCGGTGGCGGGGCCGATATTGCGAATCGAGGTCAGATCGCTCATCGCCGGACCTTTGCAAATCTGCTCCCTTTCCTATATCAGCGGCGGATATTCAGGACCAGCATCACATGAGCGCGCCGAAGAAACTCTTTATCAAGACCTATGGCTGTCAGATGAATGTCTATGACAGCGAGCGCATGGCCGAGGCGATGGGCGCCGACGGCTACACCCTGACCGAGGATCAGTCCGAGGCGGATATGGTGCTGCTCAACACCTGTCATATCCGCGAGAAAGCCTCCGAGAAGCTCTATTCCGATCTCGGCCGGCTCAAGCCGCTCAAGGCCGAGAAGCCCGACCTGAAAATCGGCGTGGCGGGGTGCGTGGCGCAGGCCGAAGGGGGCGAGATCATCCGCCGGATGCCGCTTGTCGATCTGGTCGTCGGCCCGCAATCCTATCACCGCCTGCCCGCGATGGCGCGTGGCGAGGCGCCCTCGGTAGAGACCGAGTTCCCGGCCGAGGACAAGTTCGACCACCTGCCGCCCCGCGCAACGCGTCGCGCGCCGACCGCGTTTCTGACCGTGCAAGAGGGCTGCGACAAATTCTGCGCCTTCTGCGTCGTGCCCTACACGCGCGGCGCCGAGATCTCCCGCCCGGTGGCGCGCATCATGGCCGAGGCGCGCGATCTGACCGCGCGCGGGGTGCGCGAGATCACGCTTTTGGGCCAGAACGTCAATGGCTGGCACGGCGCGGGCGAGGACGGGCGCGAATGGGGCTTTGGCCGGCTGATCCGCGCTTTGGCCGAGATCGACGGGCTCGAGCGGATCCGCTACACCACGAGCCACCCGAACGATATGAGCGATGATCTGATCGCCGCGCATGGCACTGAGCCGAAGCTGATGCCCTATCTCCATCTGCCGGTTCAGTCGGGCAGCGACCGCGTTCTGAAGGCGATGAACCGCAAGCATAATGCGGCCGAGTATCTGCGCCTGATCGAGCGGATCCGCGAAGCGCGCCCCGACATCATGCTGACCTCGGATTTCATCGTCGGTTTTCCGGGCGAGACCGAGCAGGATCACCGCGACACTCTGCGCCTGATCGAAGAGGTCGGGTTCGGCACCGCGTTCAGCTTCAAATACTCGCCCCGCCCCGGCACGCCCGCCGCCGAGCGCGCAGAGATCGACAGCGACATCGCCGATGCGCGCTTGCAGGAGGTGCAGGCGCTGCTATCGGCGCAGCAGCGCGCGGCGCAGGAAAGCATGGTCGGGCGCCGCCTTTCGGTGCTGTTCGAGAAGAAGGGCCGGACCGAGGGTCAGATGATCGGCAAGACCGGCTATCTTCATTCGTGCTTCGTGGACGGCCCGCAGCTTTCGCCGGGCGATCTGCGCGAGGTGGAGATCACGCATTCGGCGCCGAATTCGCTTGCGGGGCGGTTGGTCGCTTAGGGGCAGGGCGGGTCGTTCAGGCGCGGCGCGATTTTGCAGCTAAATCGCGAAAACCTGCCAAACGAGTGAGCCCCTGCGGACGCCGCGTCTTGCGTCCGCGAATCTCGCCTGTGGGCAGCCGGACGGGCTCTGCAAAGCGAGGATTAGGCGGCAAGAAAAACAGGGATGATCTGATGCGCTCGCGAAGATCATGGCGTTGCGGCGGCGAACCTTAACCGCTGCGGCTCCGGCGCGTGGCGTGCAGCCGTCGGTGATGCGGAACGCAAAACCGGATGCGATGCGTCCGCCGAGCCTCTCGTGTCCGGGTCGCAGAGCCTGAGTTTATTCCCGACCCGTGAAGCGATCCGCACCGCGCGGCCCCACACCTCCCGCCGGTCCGTGATGACGGCGAGCGCGCGGGATGGCGGCTCGATCGTGAAAGCCTGCCGACCCGCCCCCCCGCTAGACGTCCAGCTCTTCCACGAAACGGGCGTTTTCCTGAATATACTGAAAGCGCAGCTCGGGCTTCTTGCCCATCAGCCGCTCGACCAGATCGCCGGTCTCGCCGCCCTCGTCATCGTCGATGCTGACCCGGATCAGCTTGCGCGTCTCGGGGTTCATCGTCGTGTCCTTGAGGTCCTTGGCGTCCATCTCGCCCAGCCCCTTGAAGCGCTGCACGTCGATCTTGCCGCGCCCGCCCAGCCCACGCGCCAGCATCGCCTCTTTCTCCGCATCATCGGCGACATAGATCCGGTGCGGCCCCTGCGTCAGCCGGTAAAGCGGCGGGCAGGCGAGATAAAGATGGCCCTTGTCGATCAAGGGCCGCATCTGGGTGAAGAAAAACGTCATCAGAAGGCTCGCGATATGGGCACCGTCCACATCCGCGTCGGTCATGATGATGATCTTCTCATAGCGCAGATCATCGATATTGAAGCGCGTGCCCATCCCGGTGCCAAGTGCCTGACAGAGATCGGAAATCTCGGCGTTCGAGCCAAGCTTGCTCGACGCCGCGCCCAAGACGTTCAGGATCTTCCCCTTCAGCGGCAAAAGCGCCTGCGTGCGCCGGTCGCGCGCCATCTTGGCACTGCCGCCCGCCGAATCGCCCTCGACGATGAACAGCTCGGTCCCCTCGCGCGCGTTTGCGCTGCAATCGACCAGCTTGCCGGGCAGGCGCAGGCGCTTCGTCGCGGATTTGCGGGCGGTTTCCTTCTCGGCGCGGCGGCGCAGACGCTCTTCGGCGCGCAGAACCAGAAAATCGAGGATCGCGCCCGCCGATTTCGTGTCCGAGGCGAGCCAGTTGTCGAAATGATCGCGCACCGCGCCCTCGACCAGACGTTGCGCGTCGACGGTCGCGAGCCGGTCCTTGGTCTGGCCGACGAATTCCGGCTCGCGAATAAAGCACGACACAAGCGCGCAGCCGCCCGTCAGCAGATCCTCGCGGGTGATGTTGGCGGCCTTGCGGTTGCTCACCCGCTCGCCATAGGCGCGCACGCCCTTGAGGATCGCGGACCAGAACCCCGCCTCGTGCGTGCCGCCTTCGGGGGTCGGCACGGTGTTGCAATAGGACTGGATGAACCCATCGCGCGAGGGCGTCCAGTTGATCGCCCAATCGACCTTGCCCGGCACGCCGAACCGCTCCGAGAAATCGACGCTGCCCGCGAAGGGGCGGTCGGCATAGCTGGTGACGCCGGCAAGCGTTTCGGTCAGATAATCGGCCAGACCGCCCGGGAAATGGAACACCGCCTCGCGCGGCGTCTCGCCATCGTCGATCGCTGATTTCCAGCGTATCTCGACGCCCGAGAACAGGTAAGCCTTTGATTTCACCATCTTCATCAGCCGCGCGGGCTTGAAGCGGTGATGGCCGAAAATCTGCTCGTCCGCGTGGAAGGTGACGGTGCTGCCGCGCCGGTTGGGGGCCGCGCCCACGCGCTCGACCGGGCCAAGCGGCACCCCGCGCGAGAAGCGCTGCTCGAACAGCTCCTTGTTTCGGGCGACCTGCACCACCATGCTGTCCGACAGCGCGTTGACCACCGAGGCGCCGACGCCGTGCAGCCCGCCCGAGGTCTGATAGGCATCGCCCGAGAATTTCCCCCCCGCATGCAGCGTGCAGAGGATCACCTCGAGCGCGGATTTGCCGGGAAATTTCGGGTGCGGGTCGATCGGGATACCGCGCCCGTTATCGCGCACGGTGACGGAGTAATCCTCAAGCAGCTCGACCTCGATCCGGCTTGCGTGGCCCGCCACCGCCTCGTCCATCGCGTTGTCGAGGATCTCGGCGACCAGATGGTGCAGCGCCCGCTCATCCGTGCCGCCGATATACATGCCGGGACGTTTGCGGACCGGCTCGAGCCCCTCGAGAACCTCGATCGCACTGGCGGAATAGGCGTCCGAGGCTTTGTCGGCGGCGGAAAGGAGGTCGTCGGCCATATGGCTGTGGTCTCTGCTCGTTCTTGTGGTCTTTTATCGTTACCCGCCAGTCTATCACATGGGCGCGGGCTTTGGGGCAAGTCTTTGCGCGCTATTCCGGCTCGAGCAGGCGCGCCTCCCACATCTTGCGGAAGGCGGGGCGGGCTTGCGCCGCGGCGAGCCATTCGCGGATCGCGGGAAAGCGCTCCATCAGCGGCGCGTAGCCTTGCGCGTAGCGAATCGTCTCGGCCATGTTGATGTCGGCGACGGTGAAGCGGTCCGCGACCAGATGGGAATGGGCGGCCAGATGCGCCTCGATCACGCTGAGGGGCCGCTCGAGCCGCTCGGCCGCGTTCTCGACGATGGCGCGATCGCCGTCGTTGTTGCCGGCAAGGAACAGCAGCGTCAGGGCGTCGGGCTCGACCGAGGTGGCGGCGTAAAAGCTCCATTGCATCATAAGCGCGGCCTCGGCCTGATCGGTCGGGCCGAAGGGCGGGCCGTGCTTTTGCGCGAGGTGAAGCGTGCAGGCCATCGATTCGGACAGCACCACGCCGTCATCCTCGATCACCGGGATACCGCCCGCCGGCGAGAGCCGCAAAAACGCGGGCGAGCGGGTGTTGAGCGGGGCATCGGCACCGTCCGGGTCGGCGATCCGGTAGGCCTGGATCACCGGCACCTGCCGGAAGGGCAGCCCGATCTCGTGGCAGAGCCAGATGATGCGCGAGGCGCGCGAGCGGGTGACGCCGTGGATGACCAGCATGATGAGGCTCCCTTTCTGGTTGCGTCAGTCTATGGCGGCGAAGGGGGATGCGCCAGATGGCGCGGGCGAAGCGACGCGCGGCGGCGTCTTACGCCCACTCGTCCGCGCCGGTCCCGGTCAGCTCGCCAAGATTGCCGAGGCCCTCGCGCGCCGCACGGGCGTCAAGCGCGCGCGCGATGCGCGGCGCGAGCGACATCCCCTGATAGACAAGCGCCGAATAGATCTGCACCGCCGAGGCCCCCGCGCGCAGCTTTTCCCACGCGTCATTCGCATCCGATATCCCGCCCACCCCGATCAGCGGCACCGCCCCGCCGGTCGCGCGGTAAAGCCGCGCGAGAACGCGGGTCGAGCGCGCAAAAAGCGGCGCGCCCGACAGCCCCCCCGCCTGCGCCTTTCCCTCCGAGACAAGCCCGTCACGCGCAAGCGTCGTGTTGGTCGCGATGATCGCGTCAACGCGCAGCTCAAGCGCGATTTCCGCGATGTCCTCGATCTCTGCATCGCCCAGATCAGGCGCGATCTTCAGAAAAACCGGGCGGCGCTGCGGCAGCGCATCGCGCGCCGCGATGACGCCGCCGAGCAGCGCGCGGAGCGCCTCGGCCCCTTGCAGATCGCGCAGTTTCTCGGTGTTGGGCGATGAGACATTGACGGTCAGGAAATCCGCCGCCATCCCGGCGACGCGCACCACTTCCGCGAAATCCGCAGCGCGGTCGGTGCTGTCCTTGTTCGCCCCGATGTTCAGCCCGACAGGAATGCCGGCCGGCCGGCGCGTCAGCCGCGCGGCAATCGCCTCGGCACCCTCATTGTTGAAGCCGAAGCGGTTGATGATCGCGCGGTCCGCGCTCAGCCGGAAAAGGCGCGGCTTGGCGTTGCCCTGTTGCGGGCGCGGCGTGGCGGCGCCGAGCTCGATAAAGCCGAACCCCGCCCGCATCAAAGGCGCGGCCGCGCGCGCGTTCTTGTCATAGCCCGCCGCCAGCCCGACCGGGTTCGGCAGGTCCAACCCCGCGATATTTGTGCGCAGGCGCGCGCTTTCAACGGGCGCGCCTTCCAGCGGCACCAGCCCCGAGCGCAGCGCCCGGATCGACAGATCATGCGCGGTCTCGGGGTCCAGCCGGTGGAGCGCGGCAAGCCCCACGCGCTCGATCAGCCGCATCCCAGATCCCCCGGCGCGTGCCGCCCGTCCGGGCCGACCGTGATCGCCCGCGACCAGAGCACGTCGTCCTCGGCCAAATCGCGGTAAAGATGCGGAAAAAGCGCCCCCCCGCGCGATTTCTCCCACCGCAGCGCATCGAGCCCGTCGCTTTCAAGCGCCAGCAGCATCAGCCCCTCTTCCCCCGCGAAATGCTTGGCAAGCGTGCCCGGAAGCTGCTCGGCGGTCGAGAGGTGAATATACCCATCAGCCAGATCGACCGCCGCCCCGCCGCTGCGCCCGCCCTGCGTGAAGGCGGCAAACTCATCCGCGCGAAAGACCTTGAAAATCAACATGCGCGCTTCATCGCCGCTTTGCGCGCGGCGGTCAAGCGGGAGGGAGGGGGCAGGGGCCGGGCAAGGGCGGCAGGGCCCGCGCGGCCGGGCACGGAAGCGATACGCATTGCAGCGTTGCGCGCGGCAGTGAAACGGGGAAACGGGGTAAGGCGGTGGCGGCGCCGAGGCCCGCTCTCGCCCGCTCCCCCCTTCTACCCGCGCCCCGCCTTGTCGCCTGGATCGCGGCTCCGGTCCTCGTCCAGCGGGTAGTCCCGGGCGGCGCGGGGGCGGTAGACCGGCAGTGTCCAGCCAAAGCCGAGCGCCGCCATGCGCAGCCCCGCCGCGACTCCGAACCCCGCGAGCCCGGCGCCGAGTTTGCCTGCGCCAAGCTGCACCGCGATCACGTAGCTGATCGCCCCGGCAAGCGCGGCGGTGACGTAGATCTCCTTGCGCATGATCACTGACGGCTCCTGGCTCAGCACGTCGCGGATGATCCCGCCGACCGAGGCGGTGAACACCCCCATCGTCACGGCAATCAGCGGCGCGGCCCCGACCGCGAGCCCCTTCGATGTCCCCGCCACCGTCACAAGCGCCATGCCAAGCGCGTCGAGCCACAAAAGCGCGATGAAGCGCCGCTCGAGCAGGTGGGCGGTGAAGTGGATAAGGGTCGCGGTCACGACGCAGGCAACGATATGGGCCGGGTTGACGACCCAGAACACCGGAACGCCAAGGATCAGATCGCGCACCGTCCCGCCTCCGACCCCGGTGGCGACCGCGAGCCAGACAAAGCCCACGATATCAAGCTGCCGGCGCGATGCGGCAAGCGCGCCGGTCGCGGCAAAGACGATCGCTGCGGCCATGTCCATGCTGAAGAGGATCAAAGCGGGCGTGTCGCTCATCGCGGCGACCCGGAAACGGTGGGGTTGCGAGTTGGCGCTTGCAACTGCGGGCTTCCTCGCCGGAGGGCGAAGCGCGCCGGACGCTTTGCCGACACGCTGCCGGGCGTCAGGCAGCCAGCCGCAACGTGTTGGCCCAGCAGCACGCGGCGGCTCGCGTTGCGGACATCACCGCATCTGGCGAACCGCGCCATCGCCCCAAGCCTGCCCGCTTGCCAAGCCGCATCGCGTGCCGCCGCGCCAAAGCCTCCCGCAACCCGCCGCACGGCGGCCCCCATGCTCATCGCAGCGCCTCGGACAGCCAGCGAAGCCCGCTTTCTGTCGTGCGCACCGGGTTATATTCCGCCGCGATCCAGCCGCGATAGCCGGACGCGTCCACCGCCTCGAAAAACCCGGGAAAGTCGATCGGCCCGCCCCGCGCGGGCTCATTCCGCCCCGGCGCGCCCGCGATCTGGACATGGCGCACAAGCGCGCCGTAGCGCGCCCAGGACCCCGGCACATCGCCCTCGGTCATCTGGACGTGGAACGCATCGAACTGAAGGCCAAGCGCGGGCGAGCCGACCGCCTCGATGATCTCGGCGGCAAGCGCGAGATTGTTCAGATAATAGCCCGGCAAGGCGATCTCGCTGATCGGCTCGATCGTGAGGCTGGCGTGAGGCGCGCGCCGCACAGCCCATTTGAGGTTTGAAATCAGTGTCTTGCGCGCATCTTCCCCCGATCCCATCCCCGACATCACATGGATATGGCGCATGTTCAGCGCCTGCGAGAACCGCAAGGCGCGGTCGAAATCGCGGCGAAAACGCTCTTCCCCGCCCGGGACCGCCGCAAAGCCGCGCGGCCCGCCCGCCCAGTTCGGCGGCGGTGTGTTCATCAGCACCATCTCGAGCCCGGCCTCACGGGCGGCGGCGCGCAGCTCGGCGGCAGCAAGATCATAGGGAAAGAGGATTTCCGCGCCGGTAAATCCCGCATCCCGCGCGGCCGCGAAGCGATCGAGCATCGGGAGTTCCGTGAAAAGAAACGTCAGATTGGCGGCGAATTGGGGCATCACGGCTCCAATGCGAAGAACACCCCGCCCGAGCGCACGCCAAGCCGCCCGTCCGGGCCGGGCGCTGCGTGCTCGGCGAGCCGGTAGAACGTCTTGCGGTCGATCCGCGCGCGAAGCTGGCCGCGCACCGTCACATAAGGGCGCGGCGCATCCGCGCTGCCGGTCACGGTGATCGGATGATCCGGCCCCGCCACCACCTCATCGCCGAGATTGGTGGTGAAACGGATAGCGCCCTCGCCCATCTCGGCATCGGTCGCGATGAAGGGCGCATCCTCGACCCGTATCCCGACCTTCTCGACCGGGGTCACGAGAAAGTGCTTGCCGTCCTCGCATTTCAGAACCGACGCGAAAAGCCGCACCAAAGCCGGGCGCGCAATCGGCGTTCCGTTGTAGAACCAGCTTCCATCGGCGCGGATTTCCATATCGAGATCACCGCAGAAGGGAGGGTTCCACAGATGCACCGGCGCCGGCCCGCGCCCCTTGGCGGCGTCCCGCGCAGCGCCCAGAATCGACGCGCTGCGATCCGCTGATGCGCCCGCCCGGGGCTGATCGTCCTTCGGTTTGCCCATTTCACCCGGCCCCGTTCCGTGTCAGATATGTCGTAAAGCAGAAAGAAGGGCTTGTCATGGCCGAGCATGAAAGACTGGTTAACGAAATCCTCACCCTCGGGGCCCGGCTGGGCGAGGCCCGCGCCTCGATCGAGCGGCGATTTGTCGGCCAGCACGCGGTTGTCGAGCAGGTTCTGGCCGCGATCCTTGCGGGCGGTCACGCTTTGCTGGTCGGCCAGCCGGGGCTTGGCAAGACCATGCTCATCGACACTCTGGCGACGGTTCTGGGGCTTGATGATGCGCGGATCCAGTTCACGCCCGATCTGATGCCCGCCGACATTATCGGCTCGGAGGTGCTCGAGCAGGCCGAGACCGGCGCCCGCGCCTTCCGCTTCATCGAGGGGCCGGTCTTTACCCAGCTTCTGATGGCCGACGAGATCAACCGCGCCAGCCCGCGCACCCAGTCGGCGCTGCTTCAGGCGATGGCCGAGGGGCAGGTCACGGTCGGCGGCGCGCACCGCCCGCTCGGCCGGCCGTTTCACGTGCTCGCAACGCAAAACCCGATCGAGCAGGAGGGGACCTACCCGCTCCCCGAGGCGCAGCTTGACCGGTTCCTTTTGCAGATCGACGTCGATTACCCCGACCGCGCGACCGAGCGCGAGATCCTGCTCGCCACCACCGGGCTCGAGAGCGACGCGCCTCACGCTGTCCTTGACGCGTCCGGGCTGATCGAGGCGCAGCAACTGGTGCGGCGGATGCCGGTGGGCGACAGCGTGCTGACCGCGATCCTCGATCTGGTGCGCGCCTTCCGCCCCGGCGAGCCGGACGCGGCGAGCTTTGCCGCCGATACGCTCAGCTGGGGGCCGGGGCCGCGCGCGGCGCAGGCGCTTATGCTCGTCACCCGCGCGCGTGCGGTGCTGAACGGGCGGTTCGCGCCGACGCTCGACGATGTGAGCGCGATGGCCGCGCCCGTCCTGCGCCACCGCATGGCGCTGAACTTCGCCGCCCGCGCGCGCGGCGAGAGCATTGACCGGCTGATCGCCCGCATCGTGGACAGCCAGCTTCGGCAGGCGGCGTGAGCGATCGCGCCACCTCCCTCCATGCGGGGGCGAGCGCGGCCGCCGAGGATCTGCCCGCGCTTTACCTCGAGGCCGAGCGGCTGGCCCGCGCGGTCCAGCACGGCGCGCATGGCCTGCGCCGCGCCGGGGCGGGCGAGGATTTCTGGCAATACCGCCCGGCCCATGACAGCGACAGTGCGCGGATGATCGACTGGCGCCGCTCGGGCCGCTCGGATGCGCGCTTTGTGCGCGACCGCGAGAGGCAGGGGGCCGAGGCGCTTGTGCTGTGGGTCTCGTGCGGCGCGGGAATGGACTATGCCGGGGCAGAGGGTGGTCAGGGGACGCGCAAGCTCGACCGCGCGCGGCTGATCGGGCTGGGCGCCGCG
>JAUNRZ010000076.1:0-3810 GCA_030539455.1 Paracoccus sp. (in: a-proteobacteria)
CTTTCTCGGCCGCGCTGAACTGAACGCCGAGCGTCTGTTGCCCGTCGCGGAGCGTCGTGTCGTAGATATAGAGCCGGTCCGTCACCGCAGCGCCCTCAGTTTTTCCGCGTCAAACCCGGCCCCAAGCTGCCATTCGGCGCCGGCGGCGGTGTCCTTCACCTCGACCCCTGCGGCCGCGAAACCGTCCCGGATCGCGTCGGCACGGGCGAAATCGCGCGCGCGTCGCGCCTCGGCGCGCGCCACCAAAAGCGCCTCGATCAGCTCGCTTATGTCATCGTCGGCAGCGGCCCATGCGCCCATGTCATCGCTCAGCAGGCCCAGCAATTCGGCCGAGCCCTTCAGCACCGCCGCATCCCCCGACCGCGCCAGATCATGCAGCACCGCAATCGCGCCCGCCGTGTTCAGGTCATCGGCCAATGCTGCGACCACGCGCGGATCGGGGGTGCCCGCCGTTACGCCATCGGTCAACGTGCGCCATTTGCGCAAGCTCGCCTCGGCCTCTTCGCGCTTCTTCTCGGTCCAGTCCATCGGCTTTCGATAATGCGTCATCAGCAGCACGAAGCGGATCACCTCGGCCGGCACGCCCTTGTCCAGCAGATCGCGAACGGTGAAGAAATTCCCCAGCGATTTCGACATCTTACGCCCCTCAACGATCAGCATCTCATTATGGAGCCAGTAATTCGCCATCGTCTCCGTGCCGTGCGCGCAGCGGCTCTGCGCGATCTCGTTCTCGTGGTGGGGGAATTGAAGGTCGATCCCGCCGGCGTGGATGTCGAAATGCGGGCCGAGCAGCTCAGCCGCCATGGCCGAGCACTCGATATGCCAGCCCGGCCGCCCGCGCCCCCAGGGGCTTTCCCAGCCCGGCAGCGCCGGCTCGGAGGGTTTCCACAGCACGAAATCCATCGGATCGCGCTTGTAGGGCGCGACCTCGACCCGCGCCCCCGCGATCATGTCATCGAGCGAGCGCCCCGACAGGGCGCCATATTCGGGAAATTTGCGCACCTCGAACAGCACATGACCCTCGGCCGCGTAAGCAAAACCGCGCGCGATCAGCGTCTCGATCATCGCGATCATCTGCGCGATATAAAGCGTCGCGCGCGGCTCATGCGTGGGGCGCAGCGCGCCAAGCGCGTCCATGTCCTCGTGATACCAGCCGATGGTGCGGTTTGTGATCTCGGCAATCGGTGCGCCCGTCGCGGCGGAGGTCTCGTTGATCCGGTCATCCACATCCGTGAAGTTCCGCACATAAGTCACCGAATTCGCGCCATAAACATGGCGCAGCAGACGAAACAGCACGTCGAACACCACGACCGGCCGCGCATTCCCGAGATGCGCGCGGTCATAGACGGTCGGCCCGCAGACATAGACCCGCACCCGGCCCGGATCGATCGGCTCGAAAATCTCGAGCCGGCGGGTTTTCGAGTTGGTGAGCTGGATCTGGACCATCATGTTCCCTTCGCGGGAACCAAGCGCACGACCTGTTATCCCGCCTCAGTTGCGTCAGCGGATAATGCAGCAATGGGTGCGGCGTGCGTTCATGGGGCTCACATAGCCGATCCGCTTGGCGCTGCCAAGCATTTGTGGCACGCTCGCGCGATGGGACGCGATGTTGTCAATGCGATCTGCAAGGCGCTGCCGGGGGCCGAGTGGTCCGACCCTTGGGGCGGCGGCCATGATTGCTGGAAGGTCGGCGGCAAGATGTTCGCGGTCGCAGGTTCGGTCGATCCGAGCGTTGCGGTCAAGACGGCGGGGGCGGATGTTGCGGCGATGCTGATCGAGGCGGGCGTGGCCGCGCGGGCGCGCTACATGCACGCCTCCTGGGTGGCGCTGCCTTTGGACGCGGACCCGGGTGAGCTTGAGCGGCGCATCCGCGAATCCTATCGCCTGATCCGGGCGGCGCTGCCGAAGAAGGTGCAAGCGGCGCTCGGCCCGCTCTAGCGGCATTTTGGCGCGGTTTTGCCTGTAGGCGCACGGGCGGCTTCGTGCTAGGATCGGGCTCTGCCATATTTGCCAAAGGCGCGTCATGCCCAAGCTCGTCCGGCTTTACCTCTTCAATATCGCGATCGGCTTCGTTCTCGCGCTGCTCTTCACGGCGCTTTTGCTGATGCTGAACGTCGCCAATCTGCGTCATCTGACGGCGAATGTCGCGGGCGGATCGCTCGCGATTTTCCTGCTCGTCGCGTTCAACACGATCGTTTTCGCCTCGGTCCAGTTCGCCATTGCGGTGATGCGTCTGGCCGCGCCCGAGCCGCCGAAACCCGGCGGTTTGCGCGAGAGGGCGAGCCTGCGGCTGCGCGGCGTCGCTGCCTTGTTGCCGGCGGCCGCGCGGTCACCTGCGCGGCGCGCGCGCGATCTCTAGCATTCGGTCGATGTTCAGATGCCGCTCGAGATGGGCGGCAAGATCGTCGAGAACCGCCTCGATCCGCGCGCCATAAGCAAGCCGCGAGGGCTTGACGCCAAGCCGTCGCAGGAACGACGCGCGGAGCGCATCGTCGCTGAAAAGCCCGTGCAGATAGCTGCCCATGACGCGCCCGTCCGCGCTCGCGGCGCCCTCGGGCGCGCCATCCACCGTGAACGGCGCGCGCGCGCAGTCGGGTCCGGCGCTTTGGCCCAGATGGATCTCGTAGGCGGGAAATTCGAGCCCCTCCGCCCGCGCGCGAACAAGGCGGGTCGTCTTGCGCGCGCTCATCGCGGTGTCGATCTCGAGAAGGCCGAGCCCGTCCGCCCGCGCGGCCCCCTCGATGCCGCCCGGATCGGTGATCGAGCGGCCGAGCATCTGATACCCCCCGCAAAGCCCCAGGATAAACGCCCCCCGCGCGCGTGCGGCCTGAATATCCGCGTCCCAGCCCTCGGCGCGGAGCGCGGCAAGATCGGCGATCGTCGATTTGCTGCCGGGCAGCAGGATCATGTCGGCATGGGCGGGCAGGCGGCGACCGGGCGCGATCAGCTCGACCTCGAGCCCGTCCTCCTGCATGAGAGGGTCGAGATCGTCGAAATTCGCGATCCGCGGCAGTTGCGGCACGGCGATGCGGAACGCGCCCGACCCGCCGCGCCGCCGCAGATCCGCGCTGTCCTCGGCGGGCAGCAAATGCGCCGGCTTGAACCACGGCACGACGCCCAGGCCGGGCCAGGAGCTGCGCTCTTCGATCAACGCATAGCCATCGTCGAAAAGTCGAGGATCGCCGCGGAACTTGTTGATAATAAAACCCTTGATCATGGCGGCGTCCTCGGGGTCGATAACCGCCTGCGTGCCCACGATCTGCGCGATCACGCCGCCGCGGTCGATATCGCCGGCAAGGATCACCGGCACGTTTGCCGCGCGCGCAAAGCCCATATTGGCGATGTCACCCGCGCGCAGATTGACCTCGGCGGGGCTGCCCGCGCCCTCGACGATGACGAGATCGGCGCGCTCGGTGAGGCGCTGAAAGCTCGCCTGCACCTCGGCGGCGAGCTGCGGCTTCAGCGCTCGGTAATCCGCCGCGCGCGCCTGTCCCCAAAGCGCGCCGCGAAGGACGATCTGCGCTCCGGTCTCGGATGAGGGCTTGAGCAGCACCGGGTTCATATCGACCGAAGGCGGAACGCCGGCCGCCATCGCCTGAAGCGCCTGCGCCCGGCCGATCTCGCCCCCATCCGCCGCGATCGCCGCGTTGTTAGACATATTCTGCGGCTTGAATGGGAGGACCGAAATCCCGCGCCGGCGCGCCGCCCGGCAGAGCCCCGCAACAAGCAGCGACTTGCCCACATTCGAGCCGGTCCCCTGAATCATGATCGCGCCCATCGCCACCTCCGCCGCCCGGATTAGGGGGGAAT
>JAUNRZ010000076.1:3910-10998 GCA_030539455.1 Paracoccus sp. (in: a-proteobacteria)
GCGCTACTACGCAGCCGCCGCCGCGCCGGCGCAAAGCGGTGCCTCGCATTCGCAACCCACTACCCGCCAATCAACGGCCCCGCCCGCGGCGCAAATAGGCCGCCCGTGCGCGGCGGGGCGGCCGGGCCGCGCGGGGCGCCGAGGACGGCGAGCGAGCCGCCGCTGCCGGTTCCGCCCGGCGGGGCGCCGAGCAGCGTCAGGCGGATATCCGGCGGGGTCCGGCTGCGGCGAGCGTTGCGGGTCGGCGCGGCGGGGCTGAGCGGATCGCCGATTTGCAGGGTGCCGGCAAGCGCGGCAAAGCTGTTATAGGTCTCGGGGCCGCCGGTCATCCCCTCGAATCCGCGTTGGCGGTAGCCCGCGCGCAAATCGTCGAACCTCGCCAGATAACGCGTCGCATGGGCGGGCGTTCGCGAGTGAAACGCGCCGGCCGCGCGGCGCCAATCGCCGAACTCGGTATAGAGATCGCGCACGAACCGCGCGGCGTAGCGGGCGTTGGCGAGCGGGTCAAACATCTCGGCGGGCGAGGCGAAATGCTGCCCGTGCCAACGATAATTGAGCTGAAAGCACCCGATATCGACATTCAGCCGCCGCTGCGCGACGCGATCTTCGGCAAAGCGGATCGCCTCGTTCATGTCGTCGAACCAGATGCCGCGCCCTTCGGCATTCACGCTCCACGCCCAGGGCCGCACGAGCCCGCCCCGCCGCCGCCCGGTCTCAGTGAGGGTGAGCGTCGCGAGAATATCAGGCGGCACGCCCGTTTCTGCGGCCACCTGAAGCGCCGCGCGTTCGCACAGCTCCGCCGGCAGCTCGGCGCGCGCGGGCCCGAACATGGCCAGCAGGCAAAGCACCGCCGAAGAAACGGCGAGCAAGGGGCGCAGCACATTCATACGACAACACTAGCGACCATAGCTTAACTGCGCGTGAACGGGCGCCGCAAAAATGCAGAAAATTTTACTCACCCCCGCCTCACGCGATTGTTGGCCCCGCAACCTTGCCGCGAGCGCGCGGGTGTTTAAGCTTCGCCCCAAGCCCAAAACCCGTCCGAACAAAGGAAAGCCGCCATGCTGACCCGACGCCAAACGCTGACGAGCCTCCTTGCCGCGAGCGCGGCTCTCGCCGCTCCCGCCACGCTGCGGGCGCAGCAGCCGCACGCCAATCCGATGCCGCCCGAGCTGCGCGAGGCGCTCGAGCGTGACCCGAACGCGCCCGTTCTCGGCAACCCGAACGGCAATCTCACCCTCGTCGAGTTCTTCGACTATAACTGCCAGTTCTGCCGTAAAATGGTCGACGATATCCCTTGGCTGATCGGGCAAGACCCCGAGCTGCGCATCGTTTTCCGCGAATGGCCGGTCTTCGGCGAGGGCTCTTTCTACGCCGCGCAAGCCGCGCTCGCGTCGCTCGGGCAGGGCAAATACTGGCAGGTTCACCACGGCTTGATGCGCCTGCGCGGGCGGGCCGAGACCGCCTCGGTGGACCGGATCATCCGCGAGACGGGGCTCGACGAGGCGCGGCTACGCGCGGATATGGAGGGGCGCGCGGTGGCCGATCACCTGCTGCGCTCGCATGAGCTGGCCGATTCGATGATGCTCGAGGGCACGCCGATCTGGATCGCGGGTCACGAGGCGCATTTCGGCGAAATCTCGCGCCCCGATATGCTGGAATTCCTCGCGAAAGCGCGGCGCGATCTGGGGGTCTAGCGCCCCAGCTTGGCGTGAACCTCGGCCAGATCGACCTCGGCGGTCGGGAATTTGTTGTCCGGATCGTCGAAATCATATTTGAAAAGCTGGAAATCGCGCTTGTAGATCTCCCACATCAGATGGCGGGACAGATCGTCGAAATATTCCGACACTTTGTGGCGCCGCTTGGGGCCGTGCCCCTCTGATTCGTTGAAGCGCGGCACGTCTTTCACGTTCAGATCGACCGGCGTTTGCGCCTCGTCCAGCACGGCCTGCATCCCTTCATCGAACCGCTCGGTGAAGAAAATCTGGTCGTAGCGCCCGCCATTGACGATGAATGTCGAGATATGGCCGGACATGGCGGACCAGTGAATGTCGGGCTCCATCGGGCGGCGCCAGCGGATCGTGTCGCGCGCGAAAAGCAGGAACCGGCGGAACGACTTGATCTGGTCGAAGTCGAAATCATCCTCGGGCGAGCCGACCTCGATGCCGTATTTCTGAATGAGCTGAGGGACGAGATTGCCGCGATAGCGCTTCCCGTTGCGCTGAATCCCGCAGATCTTGTCGAAGAACGATGAGAGAACCCGCGCATAGGGGTTGCGCACGCAGGTAAATGTCACGGCCGAGCGCGCGCGCACCACCCTTTCGATCGGGGCGTGCGAGTGCTCGAGCGACCATTTATGCAGCCCCTCCTGCGCGTCATGGATATCACCATCGTAATATCGCCCATGATCGGAGTGGAACATGATCTGACCAATGGTCGAGCACGCGCATTTGGGCACGACGCGGTAGACCATGCTCTCACTCTCGGTCATCCATGTGCCGGGGAACGCCATCTTTTTAACCTCATTACCACTGGCCAGCTTCTTGCACGGGCTGGCAAAATCGTCCACAGAAAGAGAACAAATAGAACAATATTTACAACGGATCCGCCAGTACCGTCTGTGCGCGTCGAACTCGACCTGTCCAAATGTCCAAGATCGCCTTTATCCTGCTGACCCATAAAGACCCGAAAGGGGTTATCGGTCAGGCCGAGCGGCTGACCGCGACCGGCGATTTCGTGTCGATCCATTTCGACGCGAACGGGCGGGCGGAAGATTTCAAGATGATCGAGGCCGCGCTTGCCGGCAACCCGTCGGTCTGCTTTGCCGCAAGACGGCTGCGCTGCGGTTGGGGCGCGTGGTCGCTGGTTGCGGCAACGCTCGAGGCGGTGCGCGCGGCGGCGGCGGCGTTTCCGACCGCGACGCATTTCTACATGCTCTCGGGCGATTGTATGCCGATCAAAACGGCGGAATACGCCCACGCGTTTCTTGATAACGAACACGTCGATTACATTGAAAGTTTTGACTTTTTTGAAAGCGACTGGATCAAGACCGGGTTCAAGGAAGAACGTCTGATCTATCGCCACTGGTTCAACGAGCGCACCCAGCCGAGGCTGTTTTACGGCAGCTACAACCTCCAGCGCCGGCTTGGCCTCACGCGCGAGGTGCCGAAGGACATCCAGATGATGATCGGCTCGCAATGGTGGTGCCTGCGCCGCGAGACGATCGAGAAGCTGCTGGATTTCTGCGACGCGCGCCCAGACGTTATGCGGTTTTTCGCGACGACGTGGATCCCGGACGAGACGTTTTTCCAGACCCTCGTGCGCCATCTCGTCCCGCGCAGCGAGATCAGGTCGCGGACGCTGACCTATCTGATCTTCACCGATTACGGAATGCCGGTCGTTTTCTGCGATGACCATTACGATATGCTGCTGGGGCAGGATTATCTCTTCGCCCGCAAGGTCAGCGCCGAAGCGATTGAAATGCGAGAGAAAATGGGCGCTTTGTGGCGGGCCGAGGGGCAGCATTTCCCGATCTCGGGCGAGGGCAAGAGCCTCTTTCGATTTCTCACCGGGCGCGGGCGGATCGGGCGACGATTTGCGCCGCGCTTTTGGGAAACCGAAAGCCGGCTTGGCCGCGACAACGAGCTGCTGATCGTCATCACCAAGAAATGGCATGTCGCCAAGCGCCTGACCGCCGCGATCCGCACGCATACCGACATCCCGGCGGTCGATTTTCTGTTCAACGAGACCGAGGCGAACCTGCCCGATATGGGCGGGGTCGAGAAGACGGTGCAAAAGCGCGAGCGGCACCGCCGCGCGCTCATCCGCATGCTCTTCACCGAGTTCGGCAGCACGCAGCTTGTGCTTTGCGTGGACCCATCCGCGCTTGCGCTGCTCCATGATCTCACGGGCGACAATGCGCGCGCGCGGATGCTGTTCATCGAGGCGGGTTTCGACGATGATTACATTCGCGGGCATATCGCGCGGGTGGGTCTCGCCGGCGAGGCGACGGCCGAGGACGTGGTGACGCGGCTCTTGCCGGTGGTGCGCGCCGATCTCGATCACGAGGCCGAGCGGCTGCGCGACAGCGGGTTCGAGCATCTGTCCGAGATCTCGCCCGGCGCGCCTGAAGCGCGCAACATAGCCCGGCTGGCCGCGTTTCTCGAGGTGCCCGAGGAGATCGCGGCGTCGATCATCCGCACGCCATATCTGTTTGACGACTGAAGGAGAGCCGAGATGAAATTCGACTACGACAAGGACAACCTCTTCGCCCGCCTGCTGCGCGGCGAGATCCCGAACGATACCGTCGCCGAATCCGAGCACACACTGGCGTTTCGCGACATCCGCCCGCAGATGAAAGAGCATATCCTGGTCATCCCCAAGGGCGCCTATGTGAGCCTCGACGACTTCGCCGCCAACGCGTCCGAGGCCGAAATCGTCGACTTCATGCGTCTTTGCGCGAAGATCGCGAAGGATACCGGCCTCTCTGTCGCGGCGGGCGGACGCGGCTTTCGCGCGATCGCCAATTCAGGGCCGGATTCGCTGCAAGAGGTGCCGCATTTCCATTTGCACATCCTTGGCGGCGAGGTGGCCGGGCCGTTGCTCGCGCGGTAGGCGGTGGTTTGGTGGCGAGAGGGCGGCGCCAATTGAGGCGCGGTCGGCTGGCGCAGCGTGGCAAGGCCGTTGCGGGTGCGGTGAGTTGCGGGTTCGTGCCAAGGTGGCAGGTTGACTGCACGCGGATCGACATGATTTCGACCTAGCAACCCCATCGCGTCTGCGGTGGGCTGCGCGACTTGGCCGCGAGGCAGCAAAGCCATTGCTGGCACGTTAGGCGGTGGCCGCGTGGTGGCGAGACTACGTCAAGCGCGATAGCTGGCGGCTTGGTGGCGAGGCCAATGCAGGCACGGGAGGCAGCGGCGGGTCGTCGACACTGCGGCGAGGACAATTCGGGCGCGGGAGCCGACGGCTATATGCTGGCCAGCCCAATGCAAGCGTGCAAGGCGGCGACGGGTTCTTGACGAGGTGACGAGACTAGCTCGGGCGCGATCGGCGCCGGGCGGCTTGATGGCGAATCCACCGCAAGCGCGTTAGCCGGCAGGAGCTTCGTTCCAAGATGTTGGGGCGATTGAAAACGCGATAGGCAGCGGCGGCGTGTCGGCGAGGGCTCACGGCCATGGCAGACGCTGTTAGCGGCAGCGGGTCGATGGCGAGGTCTGGAGGCCATGCAAGGGCGATAGGCGGCAGCCTGGTCACGAGGCCGATTTTGGGGGCGAGCGGCTGTGCGGCTTGATCGCGGATCCAACCAAAGCGCGGTAGCCGACCGCAGCGTGGGTGCAAGATGGAGGCGCAACTGCGAGCCCTCTCTAGGCGGCGGCGCGGCGGAAGGTCGCAAGGCCACGGTAGACGCCGTGAACGCTAGAGGCTTGGTGGCGAGATCTGTAGGCCGTGCAAGCGCCATCGGCGGCGGCTTGGTCGCGAGGTCAATCCGTGCGCGAGGGGCGGGGTCGCTTGATGGCGGGTGCAACGCAAGCTCGTTGGTCGGCCGCAGCTTTGTTGCAAGATTTTTGGGCGACTGCACGAGCGGTAGGATGCGGCGGCGTGGCGGCGAGGTCGCAAGGCCCCTGCGCGCGCGGGGAGCGGTAGCGGGTTCGTGCCAAGGTGGCCGGGCGACTGCAATCGCGATAGACGGCGGCGGGCTGATCGGTACGCCGCCTGTGCAGCTTTTCGCAGCAGCGAGCGTACGCCGGTTCGTGCCGGCGGGCTGGGCGAGCCTCAGCCTCGAGTTTCGATCCCCTCAGCGCCACGCAAGTTGGGTGTCAAGCATCGCCATCAAGCAGTTTTGTCAGCAGCGGCGCGAAAACACTGATCCTGTTATCGAGCGCCCCATAAGGTTTTTGGCAGGCGAGGTTTTTCCCCAGCATCCGTTCCATCCACATCGACAGGTACGGGCATCCCATAACGCGGGCTGACGGGCTGACCCGACCACGCCGGACAATCCTCGTTCGCCGCCTGATCACAACGGTGAACATGAAATCGAATTTCAGCGTGTCCGAGCGCTGAGTTTCGGCGCCACTCTCGGCGCGGAAGACCAATGTAGCGTGTTTTGAACCTCAACCACCGAGCTCACGTAACAGCATTTCGCTGACGATATTCATCGCGGTCCCATAGCCGATCCCGCAAGATCCGCGCGAGGATTTCGACTGCGCCATCCACATCGTCCTCGTTAATATAAAGCGGCGCAAAGCCGAAGCGGAGCACATCCGGCGCGCGGAAATCGCCAATCACGCCATCGGCGATCAATGCCTGCATCACCGCATACGCCTCATCGTGCCGGAACCCGACTTGCGAGCCGCGAGCCTCGGGATCGCGCGGCGAGATCAAGGTCAGATCGGGGCAGGCGGCTTCGACCTTTGCGATGAACCGCTCGGTCAACTGGGTCGAGCGGGCACGGATATCACGCATCTCGACCCGGTCCCAGATATC
Organism: Paracoccus sp. (in: a-proteobacteria); assembly: GCA_030539455.1. Taxonomy (GTDB): domain Bacteria; phylum Pseudomonadota; class Alphaproteobacteria; order Rhodobacterales; family Rhodobacteraceae; genus Paracoccus. Next base: position 10,394 of record JAUNRZ010000076.1, read on the forward strand.
AAGCGCGGCCTCCAGAACCGAGAGCGCGATCACAGGCGGCGTTCCGACGCGCAGCCGCTCGATCCCGCCGGCAGGGACATAGTTCTGATCGAAGGCAAACGGCGCCTCGTGCCCCATCCAGCCCTGCAAAATCGGGCGGGCGGCGTCCGCATGGCGCGGATGGGCCCAGATGAAGGCGGGCGCACCGGGGCCGCCATTGAGGTATTTATACGTGCAGCCCACAGCGAAATCCGCATCCGCGCCAAGCAGATCTACGTCCAGAGCGCCCGCCGAATGCGCCAGATCCCACACCGTGAGGGCGCCCGCCGCGTGCGCTCGGCGCGTCAGATCCGCCATATCGTGGCGCCGTCCGCTGCGATAATCGACCTCGGTCAACATCAGAACCGCGACCTCGTCCGTGATCGCAGACGCGACTTCCTCGGGCGCGACGACCCGCAACTCGGCCCCGAGCGCCTGCGCCAAGCCGTCGGCCGTGTAAAGATCCGACGGAAAATTCCCGGAATCCGACAAGATGACCCCCCGCTTGGGCCGCAGGGCAAGCGCGGCCGACACCGCCTGAAAGACCTTGATCGTCAGCGTATCGCCCATCACGACCTGACCCGGCC
>JAUNRZ010000249.1 GCA_030539455.1 Paracoccus sp. (in: a-proteobacteria)
CTGACCCCGCAGATCGGCTTCGAGTTTCCACAGATCGGCCATGCGCTCGAGCGTGGGTGTGGCGACCTGACTCTCCCCGGCGGTATGACGTTCATAGAAGCGCCGCCGGCTATGGGCCCAGCATCCTGAAAGGCGCGGGCCGGCATTGCCGCCGTCCTTGCGAACGAGCTTATTATAGGCGGCACAGCCATCCACCTGAAGAATGCCGTCGTAGCCGCCCAGATGCCGACGGACGCATTCGCCCGATCGACTGTCCTCAAAGCGATATGCCACCATCGGTGGCCCGCTGCCACCGAAGGTGCTGTCGTCGCGGGCATAGGCCCAGAGCCAGCCCCTCTTCACCGCGCCGCTGCCCGGCGCGAGGGTCGGAAGGCTGGTTTCATCCGCGAAGACGCGCACGCCCTTCACGATTTCGCCCATCACATGCGCGGCGAGTATCTCCAGCTCGAACCCGACCCGGCCCATCCACTGCGCCATCAGCCGCCGGTCAAGCTGCACCCGCTCGCGGGCATAAATCCCTTCCTGCCGGAAGGGTGGCAGGCCATCGGCATATTTCGAGACCGCGATCTGGGCCAGAAGGGCCTCGGTCGGCAGGCCGCCTTCGATGATATGGCACGGGGCGCGGGCCTGAATGACCCCCTCCGCGCCCTTGAACGCATATTTAGGGCGCCGGGTCACGATGACACGGAATTTCACCGGGGTGACATCTAGCCGCTCCGAGATGTCCTCACCAATCAGAACCTTCCGCTTGCCTGCATGTTCTGGCAGATCCTCGGGCTCAATCACCACCTCGACTCGCTCGAGATGAGGTGGAAAGCCTTTGCGCGGCCGCGCAGCCCGCTTCTCGCCCACAGCACGGCGCTTGCCAGCCTGCGCGCGCAGCGCGGCGATGCCGATGTCGATTTCCTCGAACACGAATGCCTGCTGCGCCCCTTCCTCAGCCGCGGCACCGACCAGCTTCTCGGAGCGCCGGCCGAAGCGGGCGCGGTCATAGGCCTTCAGGATTTGCATCAGCCGCGTGATCCGCGCGTCGGCATCGAGATTGCTTGCCTTCAGGGCCGCATTCTCGTCCTCCAAAACGCGCGCCTTCTCCGCCATGGCGAGCACCATAGCCTTCAGCCGGTCCAAATCATCGGGGAGGGAAAGATCTTCGGTGCGCATGCGACAGAGGATAGCACATGCTGGTCTGGTATGCTCCGGCTGATCGAGCCCAGGGGCCGGGGTGATTCACTTTGCCGCAGGTCGATCAGCCTGCAAATACAGGGGCTTTCACCAGAACGGGGCGAACCCGTTTCCAGTCCATTCCATCGAGCAGCGCCATCAGCTGCGCGTGGTTGAGCTGCACCCGGACCGGCCCGATCCGCGGCCAGCAGAATGAGGATTTTTCCAGCCGCTTCGCAAACAGACATACGCCGCTGCCATCCCACCAGACGAGCTTGACCCGGTCCGCCCGCTTCGCCCGGAAGACATAAAGCGCGCCGCTGAACGGATCGCTGCCGGCATCGCGAACCAACGACAGCAGGCTGTCCGGGCCCTTGCGGAAATCGACGGGCTGACTGGCCAGATAGACCTTCACGCCAGGCGGAATCATGCGGCACGCACCGCGCGCAGGATCTTGCGCAACGCGGCCTCACTGAGATCAGAGACGACGCGGACCGTCACCTCGCCGACAACGAGCTCGACGATGGGCACCGTCGCACTGACCGGGGCGGCCCGGTTCTGTTTCTTCACGAACGATTTGCGCCACGCGAACAGCTGCGCCGGCGAAATCGCCAGCCGGCGGGCAACAGCGGAAACATTCACGCCGGGCTCCAGCGCCGCCTCAACCGCTTGTGCCTTGAAATCATCCGACCACCGACGGCGCTCAGCAACCGGGGCACCGTCGAACCGCTCGACCACGGCTTCGACCAACTGGAAGCAACCAGTC
>JAUNRZ010000250.1 GCA_030539455.1 Paracoccus sp. (in: a-proteobacteria)
GCGCAGGATGGCGGCGACATCACCTTTCACGGCTTTGATCGCGGCGTCGTTTACCTTCACATGCAGGGCGCCTGCGCGGGCTGCCCGTCCTCGACGATGACCCTGAAGATGGGGATCGAGAACCTGCTGCGCCATTACGTCCCCGAGGTGACCGAGGTGCGGCCCATTGCCTGACCGGCTCACGCTTGGCTTTGACACATCGGCCGCGCATTGCGCGGCCGCTTTGCTGGAGGGGCGCGAATTGCTTGGCGCCGTCTACGCACCGATGGAGCGTGGTCAGGCCGAACAGCTCTTCCCGCTGCTGGAAAAACTGCTGGCTCAGGGCGGCAAAAACTGGTCCGATCTGCGCGTGATCGGGGTCGGGATCGGGCCCGGGAATTTCACCGGCATCCGCATCTCGGTCTCGGCCGCGCGCGGGCTGGCGATGTCGCTTGGCATCCCGGCAGTCGGTGTCAGCATCACCGAGGCGCTTGCCATCGGCGCGCCGCGCCCGTGCCGGATCGCACTCAGCGCGCCGCGCGGTCAGGTGATCTGGCAGGATTTCGCAGCGGACGGCCGGGCCGCACCGCCGCGCATCGGACCGCGCGCAGAGCTGCCGCCCGGCCCCGATATCCACCCCGGAACGCCGCCTGAAATGATCGCCGCTGCGATCGCTGAGCTCGCGCAATCGCGCGCGGATGAGCCGGACCTGCCGCGCCCCGCGCCGCTTTATCTGCGCCCGGCGGACGCTGCCCCCGCCAAGGACCGCGGGCCGGTGATCCTCGACGATGGCACCCGCTGAACTCGCCCGGCTCCACGCCGCCTGCTTCACCCTGCCCCGCCCGTGGACCGAGGCCGAGTTCGCCGCGCTCATCGCCGCGAAGGGCGCGTTTTTGCTGACACACGAAGGCGCGGGCTTTCTTCTGGGCCGCGCGATTGCATCCGAGGCCGAGCTTCTGACACTCGCCGTCGCGCCCGAAGCACGGCGCGGCGGCATCGCGCGCGGGCTGCTGGCGCGCTTCGCAGCCGCAGCGCGGCGCGCCGGAGCCGAGAGCGCGTTTCTCGAGGTCGCCGCCGACAACGCCCCGGCGCTCGCGCTTTACCAAAGCGCCGGCTGGCGCGAGGCTGGGCGGCGACGCGGTTACTATGCGCCCGGGCTCGACGCCGCAATCATGCGGCTGGACCTTTCGCCGCCGCGCAACTGACGACACCGCGCACAGCCCTTCTTCTGCGCAAAAATACTCATCCCGCGCCCCCGCGACGCAGCGCCACGATGCGAGAATACGGTTGACCGCGCCGCCCGCATCCCGCCAAATGCGGAGCCATAACGCCCCGCTTTCGGGGTCATTTTCGCGAGGAGCTGCACCCATGTCTGCGATCAAAACACTCTTGGCCTCGGCCGCCGCGCTGTCCGTCTCGGCCGGCGCCGTTCTGGCCGAACCGGCCCTGCTGTTCGATCTGGGCGGCAAGTTCGACCGCTCGTTCAACGAGGCGGCCTATAACGGCGCCGAGCGGTGGCGCGAGGAAACCGGCGGCACCTATATGGAGCTTGAGATGCAGTCCGAAGCGCAGCGCGAGCAGGCCCTGCGCCGGCTGGCCGAGCGCGGCGCGAACCCCATCGTCATGACCGGCTTTGCCTTTGCCGAAGTGCTCTCTCAGGTCGCGCCCGACTATCCCGAGACCAGCTTCGTCATCATCGATTCCGTGGTCGAGGGCGACAATGTCCAGTCGAACGTCTTTGCCGAGGGCGAAGGCTCGTATCTCGCCGGCGTGATGGCCGCGATGGCGTCCGAATCCGGGACGGTCGGGTTCATCGGCGGCATGGACATCCCGCTCATCCGCAAATTCGCCTGCGGCTATGTGCAGGGCGTGCGCGCGACCAACCCCGACGCGACGGTGATCCAGAACATGACCGGCACCACCCCGGCCGCATGGAACGA
>JAUNRZ010000251.1 GCA_030539455.1 Paracoccus sp. (in: a-proteobacteria)
ATGTTGTTGGTCAGGAAATGCCCGGTCGCATCGGCCCAACCCACGGTGTAATCCTCGGTAATCCCGCACCAGGCGACGCCGTCAAGCTCGCCGGTTTGCAGGGCGACCTCGATATCCTCCCACGGCAGCGTCACCGGCACGACGCCGAAACGGGCGAGGAAGCGCCCGGCGGTCGGGAAGGTGAAGATGCGCTTGCCGCGCAGATCCTCGAGGCTGTTGATCGGCATTTTCGTCGCGAAATTGCACGGATCCCACGCGCCGGCCGAGATATGCTGGATGCCGAGCTTGCCGTATTCCTCCTTCCAGATCTCATCGAGCCCGTAATTGTGAAACAGCGCCGGCACATCCAGCGAATAGCGCAGGGCGAAGGGGAAATATCCGCCGAACACGGTGACTTCGGTGGGCGAGGCCATGCTGTCATCGTCCGATTGCACCGCGTCGATCGTGCCCGACTGCATCGCGCGAAACAGCTCGGGCGTCGGGACAAGCTGGTCGGCATAGTATAGCTCGATCTCCATCTGCCCGTCCGCGATCTTGTTGAACGCATCGATGGCGGGCTTCGCGACATGCTCGCCGAGCGCCACGCCGGCATAGGTCTGCATCCGCCAGCGGATCGGGGCGCCTTGGGCGATGGCGGGCGCGGCAAGCGCGCTCGCGCCCGCAGCGACTGCGCCGCTTGTCAGGAACTTCCGTCTTGTGGTGGTCATGGTCAGTCCTCCTTGTTGTCGTTTCTCTACCGCCGGTCACGTGCCAAGGATCTGCTGCGGGATCCAAAGCGCGATCTGAGGGAACGCGATCACCAAACCGAGTGTCAGCAACATGATCATCACGAATGGGAAGACCGAGCGGTAAATCACCCCCAGCGTGAAGTCGGGCGGCGCCATGGCGCGCATCAGGAACAGGTTATAGCCGAAAGGCGGCGTCAGATAGGCGATCTGGCAGGTGATCGTGTAAAGAATGCCATACCAGACCAGATCGAAGCCGAGCGAGCGGGCCAGCCCGACAAAGATCGGCGCGACGATGACCAGCATCGCGGTATCGTCGAGAAACATACCCATGATGAGAAAGGACGCCTGCATCAGCAGCAGCACTTGCAGCGGCGATAGGCCCATCTCGCGCAGGAACAGCGTCTCTATCGCGCGGCCCGCGCCCAGCCCGTCGAACACCGCGCCGAAGGACAGTGCGGCCATGATGATCAGCATGAACATGCAGGTGATGGCGAGGGTCGAGCGCGTCGCGGTCTCGAGCACGGCCCATGTGAGCCGGCGCTTGATGATCGCCGCGATGACCGAGGCAAGCGCGCCGACGACGCTCGATTCGGTAAGCGAGGTCCAGCCCTTGACGAACGGCACCATCATCGCGGCGAAGATGATCAGCGGCAGAAACCCCGCGCTCAGCAGGCGGAAGCGTTCGGCCCATGTGACCTGCTCCCGCTCGGCCTCCGATAGCGGCGGGGCGAGCGCGGGGTTCCACCATGTGCGGATCAGGATATAGATCACGAACAGCGCCGCCATCAGCAGCCCCGGCCCGATCCCCGCGAGCCAAAGCTGGCTGACCGGCTGGCGCGCGATCAGCGAAAACAGCACCAGCACGACCGAGGGCGGCAGCAGGATCCCAAGGCTCGATCCGGCCTGAATGACGCCCGAGATCATCGGCTTGTCATAGCCGCGCCGGACCAGCTCGGGCAGCGCGATCGTGGCGCCGATCGCCATGCCGGCCACCGAAAGCCCGTTCATCGTCGAGATCATCACCATCAGCAGCACGGTCGCCACCGCCAGCCCGCCGGGCATCGGGCCGAACCAGACATGGAACATCCGGTAAAGATCATCGGCCAGCCGCGATTCCGACATGATATAGCCCATGAACACGAACATCGGCAGCGTCAGCAGCGCGTTCCAGCGCATCACCCGCAT
>JAUNRZ010000077.1 GCA_030539455.1 Paracoccus sp. (in: a-proteobacteria)
TTGTCCGCACCGCCTTGGCGAAATCGCGCACCGTGCGCGGGTCGGAAATGTCGCGCTTCTGCGCCACATCGGACATCAGCAGATGGTTGCGCACCAGCCATTCGACCGTCTCGACCTCGTCGGCGTTGAAGCGCAGCCTCGTGGTGATCCGCCGCGAGATCTGCGCGCCGAGGATCGAGTGATCCTCGGGCCGCCCCTTGCCGATATCGTGGCACAGAACGGCCAGATAAATGACCCGGCGGTTGATATCGCCGGCCATGATCCGGCTTGCGATCGGCAGATCCTCGACCTCGCGGCCTTGCTCGATCTCCGAGAGCGCGACGATGCACTGGATGGTGTGCTCGTCCACCGTGTAGTGGTGATAGACGTTGAACTGCATCATCGCGACGATCGGCTCGAATTCGGGGATGAAGGCGGCCAGCACGTTCAGCTCGTTCATGCGGCGCAGTGCGCGTTCGGGATTGCCGTGTTTCAGCAGCAGATCAAGGAAGATGCGCACCGCCTCGGGATTGGCGCGCAGATTGTCGTCGATCAGGTGGAGATTGCCGCTGACCTGCCGCATTGCTTCGGGGTGGATCAGGATGCCGGTGCGCAGCGCCTCTTCAAAAAGGCGCAGGATGTTCAGCGGATCGTCGAGCGCGCTTTCCGGGTTCTCGAATGACAGCCGCCCGTTCGCTTCGACAAAGCCCGCGCGCAGCTTGCGGCGGCGGCGGAAGATGCGCTCGAGCAGCGGCTGGCGAAAGACGTGGCGCCCTTCAAGCGCGGTGAGGAACACCCGCGTCAGATCGCCGACGCGCGTTGCGTGGCGGAAATATTCCTGCATGAACAGCTCGACCCCGCGGCGCCCGGGCCGGTCGCGATAACCCATCCGCCGCGCCACCTCGATCTGCATGTCGAAGCTGAGCGTATCGACCGCCCGGCCCGAGATCAGGTGCAGATGGCAGCGCACCGCCCAAAGGAAATCCTCGGCCTGCCAGAAGGCGAGATGCTCATCGCGCGAGAAAAAGCCAAGATCGACCAACTCGACCGCGCGGTCCACGTGATGGATATATTTCGCCATCCAGTAAAGCGTCTGGAGATCGCGCAGACCGCCCTTGCCTTCCTTAACGTTCGGCTCGAGCACATAGCGCTGCCCGCCCTGCCGCTTGTGGCGCGCGTCGCGCTCGGCCAGCTTCGCCTCGATGAATTCGGGGATCGAGCTTTCAAAAAGCTCGGCGACGAGCCGCTCGCGCAGCGTCTCGGACAGCGAGGCGTGACCGGCGATATGGCGGTGTTCCAGCAGCGTGGTGCGGATCGTCATATCGGACGCGCCAAGCCGGATGCAATCGTCGAGCGAGCGGGTCGAGTGCCCGATCTTCAGCCGCAGATCCCACAGCATGTAAAGCACCGATTCGACCACGCTTTCGGCCCAGCCGGTGATCTTGTAGGGCGCCAGAAACAGCAGATCGACATCCGATTGCGGCGCCATCTCGGCGCGACCGTAGCCGCCGACCGCGACGATGGCAAGCTGCTCGGCCTCGGTCGGGCTGGCCTGCTCGTGCAGATGGGTGACGGCGACATGGTGCACGGCGGCGACGATCGCGTCGGTGAGGCTCGCGATCGCGCGCACCGTCTCGCGCGCGGCGCGCGGGTGGCTGTCAAATCCCGCGATGATGTCGGCCATCGCATCCTCGCGCGCCTTTGCAAGCGTCGCGACGGTCTCGGCCCGTTTCGCACGTGCGTCCGGCAGCGGTTTCAGCCGCGCGTCGAGTGCGGCCAGAAACACAGGGCCGTCGAACAATGAATGCGCCCCGGGCAGTGCCGGGGCGCTTTGCGTCGTGGTGCCGTCGCTTTGCGGCAAGATGTTACGACCCGAAGCCGCCGAAACGCTGCGGCGCGGGGTCGATGATGACGACCTGGCCATTGCGGATCGTGGCGACGGCCATGCCGCGCTGATTGGTCCCGTCCGGCAGGAACCGGAACACGCCGTTCACGCCCGAAAAGCCCGCCGGGCGGGTCAGCCCGGCCGAGGTCAGCGCATTGGCGCGGCGCGTCGCGGCGAGCGAGGCGATCGCGGCGATCCCGTCATAGCCAAGCGCGGCCAGCTCGTGCGGGGCCTGCCCGTAGGTCTGACGGTAGCGCTGCTCGAACTGCGCGCTCAGCCGGTTATCGGGCAGCGCGAACCAGCCGCCCTGAACGCCCGGCAGTTGCAGCCTTGTGGCCGGGCGGTCCCAGCGGGTGAGGCCCATCATCTGAGCCTGCGCCGAGGTGATCCCCGCGCTCGCAAGCTGGTCGGTCAGATAGGGCAGCACTGCCTGCTGGTTGGCGGTGATGAAGATCGCATCGACCTGCCCGCCCTGGACGGCGGCCGCGATCTGCGGAACCGCGCGGTCGATGGCCTCTTGCGACAGCGCGTGAGGCGTCTGGCCGGCCTGCGTTGCGCCATTGCGCGCAATCGCGGTCGCGATCGAGCGGGCGCCGATCTGCCCGGCCGGGTCGTTCTCGTAGACGGTCAGGAAGCGGCGCAGCCCCTGCCGCACCCCGTAGCTCACCAGCCGGTTCGCCACATTGTCGAAGGTATTGCCCAGAACGAACACGTTATCGCCTGCGATATCGGCGTTGTTCGAGAAGGAGAGAACGTTGACGTTCCGCTCGCGCATCGCAACGCCGACCGCGTTCGAGGCATCGGCGAAAAGCGGGCCGACGATGATCTTCGCGCCGTTATTGACGGCCTCATTGGCGGCAGAGACCGAAGCGGCCTCGCTCGCATTGGTGGGGATGATGCGCAGGTCGATCTGCGCGCCCTGCGCGTCCGCGGCGGCCATGCGCGCGGCATTCGCGATCGCCCGGCCGATCCCGTCAAGCTCGGCATTGCCGGTCCCGCCGGGAACAAGCAGCGCGACCGGCACAGGCTGGCCCGGCTCGATCAACTGGCCCGTGACGGGGCCGGTCTGCGTCATGCCGGGCATCTCGCAGGCAGACAGCAGAAAGGCGGACGCCACGATGGCGGCTTTGGCAAGTGGCGCAGTGACGCGCTTGGCGGTGGCGAACATCAGCTTGATTCCCTTGGGCTGGACGATGGAGATAACCGCAGCCTATTGTCGCACGCGCCCGAGCGCAACTTGGCACGCATACGCGATGGCGCGATGCAACTTATGTGGAGTGACATGATGGAGCCCCATGACGCGGCAGCTGACGGCACCCCGGCCGAGCGATCCGGCCGGATCGAGCTGCGGGTCGAACGCGCCCGCCTCGAGCCGGGGCTTTATCTCGTCGCAACGCCGATCGGGGCCGCGCGCGATATCACGCTGCGGGGGCTCGATGTTCTGAGCAGCGCCGATCTGCTCGCCGCCGAGGATACGCGGGTGCTCCGCCATCTGATGGAGATCCACGGGATCCCGCTGCGCGGCCGGCGCATCATCGCCTATCACGAGCACAGCCATGACGGCGCAAGGCAGCAATTGCTGGACGCGATCGCGGCGGGGCAGGCGGTGGCCTACGCGTCTGACGCCGGCACCCCGATGATCGCCGATCCGGGCTACCGGCTGGCGCAAGAGGCGATCGCGGCCGGCGCTACGCTGCGAACCGTCCCCGGACCCTCGGCGGTCATCGCCGCGCTGACCCTGTCGGGCCTGCCCAGCGACCGCTTCACCTTTGCGGGGTTCGCACCCTCGGCGGCCGGAGCGCGGCGGAAATTCCTCTCGAGGCTTATGGCCGGCGATGCAACCGCGATTTTCTTCGAAAGCCCAAGGCGCGTTAAGCAAACATTAGAAAATATCTGCGATATTGATGCGAATCGGTCTATGGTGATCTGCCGGGAAGTGACCAAGAAATTTGAAGAGGTGCTGCGCGGAACGGCAAGTGAATTGGATAGCGTCGTGCCGTCCAGCGGGCTCAAGGGCGAAATCGTCGTTCTGCTCGATCGTGCTGGCGCGGCCGAAGTGACCGACGATGTGATCCGGCAGGAATTGGCGGTCCGGCTGGTGACGATGACAGTAAAGGACGCAAGCGCCGAGGTGGCCACGCTCACCGGCGCTGCAAGGCGCGATGTTTACCAGATCGCGCTGAAGATGGGGAAAGGCGGCTGATGCAGCTACGGTTTGATTTTGATCGCGTCCCGGTGACGCCGGTTGCCACTCCCGCCCCGTTGCGGGTGCGGCGCGGGGCGAAGGCATATCAATCCGGCCTCATGGCCGAAGACGGCGTTGCGCGCCATTACAGCGACCGCGGCTACGCTCTGCTCGCCAAACGCTGGCGCGGCAAGGCGGGTGAAATCGACCTGATTTGTCGCAAGGGCGATTGCTACGTTTTCGTCGAAGTCAAATCGTCCTCGTGCTTGGACCGCGCCGCAGAACGCATCACGCGCCGCCAGATGGACCGGATTTGTCTCGCTGCCTGCGAATTTTGCGGCGATCTGCCCAGCCAGCTTCTGACCGAAATGCGGTTCGACGCGGCACTGGTCGACCAGGTCGGCCGCGTCAAGGTGATCGAAAACGCCTTCGGGGAAAACTGATCGCGCTTGCCCTGATCGCCGCAAACGGCGACAACGCGAGGATTCTGATCCGGTGGAGAGAAAGATGGCCCTGAACGTCGCCTTGCAGATGGACCCGCTTGAAAATGTCGCGATAGATGGCGACAGCACGTTCAGGATCGGGCTGGAGGCGCAGGCGCGGGGGCATCGGCTTTTCCAGTATACCGTCGATCGCCTCTCTTATATCGCAGGCTCGGTTCGCGCCGTTGGCCGCGACGTCACCCTGCGCCGCGAGGCGGGGGATCATGTCACTTTCGGCGCGTGGCGTGATGTGGATCTTCGGGAATTCGACGTGGTCTGGCTCCGTCAGGACCCGCCCTTCGATATGGGCTATGTGACCTCGACCCATCTTCTGGACCGCATCCACCCGGAAACTCTGGTCGTCAACGACCCGTTCTGGGTGCGCAACAGCCCCGAAAAGCTGATGGTTCTGGACTTTCCGGACCTCACCCCCCCCACCGTCATCACCCGCGATATCGAAATCATCCGCAGCTTCCGCGCCGAGCATGGCGATATCATCGTCAAGCCGCTTTACGGCAATGGCGGCGCGGGCGTGTTCCATCTTCGGCCGGATGATCCGAACCTGTCCTCGCTGATGGAGATGTTCGGCGGCATCAATCGAGAGCCGGTTATCGCGCAGCGCTACCTGCCCGCCGTCACTCAGGGCGACAAACGGATCATCCTCATCGACGGGGAGGTGATCGGCGCGATCAACCGGGTCCCGGCCGAGGGCGAGGCGCGCTCGAACATGCATGTCGGCGGCCGCCCCGAGCGCACCGCCCTCACCCCCCGCGAGCGCGAGATTTGCAACACGATCGCTCCGACCCTGCGCGAAAAGGGCCTGATCTTCACCGGCATCGACGTCATCGACGGCTGGCTGACCGAGATCAACGTCACCTCCCCCACCGGCCTTCAGGAGCTCGAGCGGTTCGACGGCGTCAACGGCGCCGCCGCGATCTGGGACGCCATCGAGCGCCGCCGCGGGAGGTAGGCACTGCTCCCTCGCGTCCGTGTTGATGTAGGAAGTGGGGCTTGTGGGCGCGCCGCAGTGCTTTTTCCAATTCTTACTGAGATTCGCTAGCCGAAAGCCTCGCCCAACTGCAAAGTTTGCGCGTCATCCATGCGCGGCGGAAAGAGGTCAATTTTTCCTTATTTTGTTTGTCGCTCCACACGCTATAGGCCGAAGCTCTGGCACGCAATCACCGCCAAGCTCGCGCGCAGTTAGAGGCTCCGACAACTTTTGATAGGAGGCTATCGCTTTACATCTCGACCGACTTTCGCTGGCGTTTACGCGGCACGACAGACTGGCGATCAACTTCGCTGTCGCTGTCGCTGTCGCTGTCGCCTTTGTCGGCATTTGGTGGGAGCAGCGACTGCGGGGCCCAAGACTGCTCGCGCGAGCTACTGGCGAGCGCTCAAGTCGTGCGGATTGTCCAATGCCTCTTGTTACGGAAATCGTACCGATATGGGGCGAGGCGCGCGAGGGCGGTGTGAGGGTGGGATGGCGCCAAATCGGCATCCGACGTCGGGGCCATGCGCGCGCGTGCGTCTTCTCTGATCGCATCGCCTTTATACGGCGGGTGGCGGCAGCTCAAGCTGAAACGCCGCCCTCGAATGTTGCGAAACGAATTGATATTGCGCAATTTAATTAGACGACGCTTCAATGACCCCTCGGTGGTGGGCTCGGTCCCGCCGTGTCGCGCGCTCGCGCCCGCCTGCTATCAACGCTGCCGCTTGATTGTGCGAGTTCTCAAACAATAGCGCCACTCGCGACGCTCGGCCTCATCAATCCCTCAGGCGCATCGAACGGATTTTAAGCGCCACCGCTTCTCGCTCGATCTCCCTTTCCCGCCGCGCCCCGCTCTGTCGCTTCATCGCCCGACCCCTCACCGCCCAATCTCAAACGGCAGGCGCAGTACAATCGCTTCGGCGATGTGATTGGGCCGGATTCGCGCGCTCTCGGCGAGATCGGCGATGGTTCGGGCGGTGCGCAGGATGCGGTGGTAGCCGCGGGCGGTGAGGTTCAGGCGGTCGGCGGCGCTGAGGATCAGATCGCGGCCCTCGGCGTCCGGGGCGGCGAACTCATCCAGCAGCGAGGGCGTCGCGTCGGCGTTGGTCAGGATGCCGGGATGCGCGGCGTAACGAGCCGACTGGCGCGCGCGCGCGGCGCTGACACGGGTGCGAATCGCGGCGCTCGGCTCGCCGGTTGGGGGCAGGTTCAGCTCATCAAGCCCGACCGCCGGCACTTCGAGGCGCAGGTCGAATCGGTCGGCGAGCGGGCCCGAGATGCGGCCGAGATAGTCAGCGCCGCAGATCGGCGCGCGCGAGCAGGCGCGCGCGGCATCGGCCAGATAGCCGCAGCGGCAGGGATTGGCGGCCGCCAGCAGCATGAAGCGCGCCGGGTAGCGGATATGCGCGTTGGCGCGCGCGACGTTGATCTCTCCGGTCTCGATCGGCTGGCGCATGACTTCGAGGGCTTGGCGTGAAAACTCGGGCAGCTCATCAAGAAACAGCACGCCGTTATGCGCGAGGCTGATCTCGCCGGGCTTCGCGCCCCTCCCGCCACCGGCCAGAGCGGCCATCGAGGCGGTGTGGTGAGGCGCGCGGAAGGGCGCCGCACGGGAAATCCCGCCGTGATCGAGCGCGCCGGCGACGGAATGGATGATCGCGGTGTCGAGCGCTTCGGTCGGGCTCAGTTCGGGCAAAATGCCGGGCAGGCGCGCGGCGAGCATGGATTTCCCGGCGCCTGGCGGGCCGATCATCAGCAGATGGTGCCGCCCCGCCGCGGCGATCTCCAGCGCCCGCTTGGCGCGTTCCTGCCCGCGCACTTCGGCCATATCGGGGGCGGCTCCCACCGGCGGCGGGGCGCCGGGCGCGGCGCGGGGCAGGGCACGGCGCTCGGTCAGGTGGTCCAGCACCGATTTCAGCGTGGGCGCGCCAAGAACCGTCACGGCGCTGACCCAGGCCGCCTCGCCGCCGCAGGCTTCGGGGCAGATCAGGGCGCGGTCCTCTTCCGCCGCGGCGAAGGCGGCGGGCAGCGCGCCGGGCACAGGGGCGAGGCGCCCGTCGAGCGAAAGCTCGCCCATCGAGACGACCCGCGACAGCGCGTCGGGCGGGATCATCCCGATCGCGCCCAAAACGGCGAGCGCGATTGGCAGGTCGAAATTCGTCCCTTCCTTGGGCAGATCGGCGGGCGAGAGGTTCACCGTCACCTTCCGCCCCGGGAGGCTGACCGCGAGCGCGCCGAACGCCGCGCGCACCCGCTCGCGCGCTTCGGACACGGCCTTGTCGGGCAGCCCGACAATCGCAAAGCTGGGCAGCCCTGCGCTGACCGCCGCTTGCACCTCGATCAGCCGCGCCTCGACCCCGTCGAAAGCGACGGAGTACGCTGTTGCGCCCATCTGCCCCACCTGTTTCGCGAAGCCTTAACATCGCGGCGTTAAGGAAAGGTTAACGCGCGCCCGCAGGCCGCCGCTTCCTTGCCGCACGGCGCGGGCTGGCGTATCACGCTAGCGTGCGGACAAGGAGGGCGTCATGACGGCTCGGCGCGTGCTGTTGATAATCGGGGGCGGGATCGCTGCCTATAAGGTGCTGACGCTGATCCGCGATCTGGGCCGGCGCGGCATTGCCGTAACGCCTGTTCTGACCGAGGCGGGCGCGGAATTCGTGACGCCGCTGTCGGTATCGGCGCTTGCCGGCGAGGTGGTCCATGACGCGCTGTTCGATCTGACGCGCGAGGCCGAGATGGGACATATCCAGCTTTCGCGCAGCGCCGATCTGGTCGTGGTCGCGCCCGCGACGGCCAATCTGATGGCCAAGATGGCGGCGGGGCTCGCCGATGATCTGGCCTCGACCCTGCTTCTGGCGACGGACAAGAAGGTCCTCCTCGCGCCGGCGATGAATGTGCGGATGTGGCAGCACACGGCGACGCAGCGCAATATCGAGACGCTCCGCGCCGACGGGGCGCAGATGGTCGGCCCGGACGAGGGCGACATGGCCTGCGGCGAATACGGGCCGGGGCGGATGGCCGAGCCGGCCGAGATTCTGACCGCGATCGAGCGGATGCTGGACGCGCGCACGCTTCCGGCCAGCCCTTCGCGCCCCGCGCCGCTGCGTCTGCCGCCCGAGGCTGTGATCCGCCGCCAGCCGCTGGCGGGGCGGCATGTCATCGTGACCTCGGGCCCGACGCAAGAGCCGATCGACCCGGTGCGCTATATCTCGAACCGCTCCTCCGGGGCGCAGGGCAGCGCGATTGCGGCGGCGCTGCGTGATCTCGGCGCGCGGGTCAGCTTCGTGACCGGCCCGGCCGAGACGCCGCCGCCTGCGGGCGTGGATGTGATCCGCGTCAGCACTGCCGATCAGATGCGCGAAGCGGTCGAGGCGGCGTTGCCGGCCGATGCTGCGGTGATGGCGGCGGCGGTGGCCGATTGGAAGGTCGCGAACGCGGCGGGCAGTAAGATGAAAAAGGACGCCTCGGGCGCCGCGCCCGCGCTCGAATTTACCGAGAATCCCGACATTCTCGCATGGGTCAGCCAGTTGACCGATGGCCGCCCGCAACTGGTGGTCGGGTTTGCGGCCGAGACCGATCAGCTTATCGACAACGCGAGCGCCAAGCGCAGGCGCAAGGGCTGCGACTGGATCGTGGCGAACGATGTCGGCGAGGGGACCGGCACGTTTGGCGGGGCGGAGAATACCGTGACGCTCATCACCGAAACCGGCAATGAATCCTGGCCGAAAATGCGCAAGGATCAGGTCGCGGCAAAGCTCGCGGGTCGCATCGCCGAGGCGCTTTCGTGAGAGTTTACCTCGATTACAACGCGACCGCCCCGCTGCGCGGCGAAGCGCGCGCGGCGATGATCGAGGCGATGGATTTGATCGGCAACCCGTCCTCGGTCCATGCCGAGGGGCGAGCGGCGAAGATGATGCTTGAACGCGCGCGCGAGGATCTGGCCTCGGCGCTTGGCGCGGATGGCGGGGATATCGTCTTCACCTCGGGCGCGACCGAGGCGCTCGCGCTTGCGATGGCCGGGCGCGATCTGGATTGCGCGGGGGTTGAGCATGACGCGGTGCTGGCATGGGGCAGCGGCGCGCTTGGCACAGATAAAGCGGGCCGCGTCGATCTGGCGCGGCCGGAGACGTCGGCGCTGCAACTCGCCAATTCCGAGACAGGGGTGATCCAGAAGCTCCCCGAGGGGCTGGCCGTCTCGGACCTAACCCAAGGCTTCGGCAGGCTGGCGTTCTCGTTCAACTGGTCGGGCAT
This sequence comes from Paracoccus sp. (in: a-proteobacteria), assembly GCA_030539455.1. Taxonomy (GTDB): domain Bacteria; phylum Pseudomonadota; class Alphaproteobacteria; order Rhodobacterales; family Rhodobacteraceae; genus Paracoccus. The sequence goes on from JAUNRZ010000077.1 coordinate 9,771, forward strand.
CACCGCCGGGATCGTGAGCGCGCACAAGCTGGGCGGGCCGAAGGGGATCGGCGCGCTTGTCCTGCGCAAAGGCACGGACATTGCCGCGCAGATCCGCGGCGGCGGGCAAGAGCAGGGGCGCCGGGCGGGCACGGAAAACCTGATCGGAATCGCCGGATTTGCGGCAGCGGCGAAGGCGGCGCTGCGCGATCTCGACAGCGGGCGGTGGGCCGAGATCGCCGCCCTGCGCGACGGCTTGCAAGAGCGGCTGATGAACGAGGCGCCCTCCCTCATCGTCCCCGGCGCCGAGACTGACAGGTTGCCGAATACGCTCTGCCTGCTTACATCAGGCTGGAAAGGCGAAACCCAGGTCATGCAGATGGACCTTGCGGGCTTTGCGGTGTCGGCAGGCTCGGCCTGCTCGTCCGGCAAGGTGCGGGCCTCGAAGGTCTTGCGCGCGATGGGTTTTTCCGACAGTGACGCCGGGTGCGCGATCCGCGTGTCTCTGGGGCCTTCGACGACGAGGGCCGAAACCGATGCTTTTGCCGAGGCGTGGCTGCGGTCTCTTGCCCGCTGGCAGACAAGGAACAGGGCCGGTTAACCCCGGCGGAAAGGGTGTGATGGCAAGCGTGGATACCGATCTTCAGGTGCGCGAGGGTGTCGACCGCGAGACGGTCGAGACCGTCGCGAATATGGGCAGCTATAAATATGGCTGGGACACCGAAATCGAGATGGAATACGCCCCCAAGGGGCTGAACGAGGACATTGTCCGCCTGATCTCGGAAAAGAACGAAGAGCCGGAATGGATGACCGAATGGCGTCTGGCCGCGTTCCGCCGCTGGCAGACCATGACCGAGCCAAGCTGGGCGATGCTGAACTATCCCAAGATCGACTTTCAGGACCAGTATTATTACGCGCGGCCCAAGTCGATGGAGGTCAAGCCGAAATCGCTGGACGAGGTCGACCCGAAACTGCTTGCGACCTACGAAAAGCTGGGGATTCCGCTCAAAGAGCAGATGATCCTCGCCGGGGTCGAAGGCGCCGAGGGCGCGCCCGCCGAAGGGCGCAAGGTCGCCGTCGATGCGGTGTTCGATT
>JAUNRZ010000078.1 GCA_030539455.1 Paracoccus sp. (in: a-proteobacteria)
GCAACATAGGTCCATGTGCGGATAAACGCCAATCGCCGCGACAGCGTGTCGATATCGCCCGATGGCCGGTCGATGCGCCCGATTGCGGTCTCCAGCCAGTCTTTCGGGATGCCGCCCTCTTGCAGAAACCCGAAGATGCGCAGCAGCAGCGAGATATGCTCGGCCGGCGAGATCGAGCGGAAATCGGGGATCCGGCACACATCCCACAGCAGCCGCACATCCGAGGGATGGCTGACCCGGTCGCGTATTTCCGGCAGATCGCGCATCGCCTTCAGCGCGGCCAGATCGTCGGCCTCGCGCCCGCGCATCAGCCATTCGCTGGAGGGCGCGGCCTCGAGCGCGGTCACAAGCCGGTCGATCGTGCCGAATTCCAGCGCCGCATTGCGCCAGTTCAGCCGCGAGATCGGCGCGAAACGGTGGTTCTCGATCGCGGCGATCAGGCCGTCGTCGAGGGGGCTTGCCTCGCCCGTGACGCCGAACGTGCCCGGCTCGGTATGGCGGCCCGCGCGGCCTGCGATCTGGCCCAGCTCATGCGGGAAAAGCTGGCGCATCCGGCGCCCGTCGAACTTGACGGTCGAGAAAAACGCGACATGGCGGATATCGAGGTTGAGCCCCATACCGATGGCATCCGTGGCGACCAGATGATCGACCTCGCCCGACTGGTAAAGCTCGACCTGCGCGTTTCGGGTGCGCGGCGACAGCGCGCCCATCACGACCGCCGCACCGCCCTTCTGGCGGCGCAGCAGCTCGGCAATCGCGTAGACATCCTCGACCGAGAACCCGACAATGGCCGAGCGCGTCGGCATCCGGCTGATCTTCTTCGAGCCCGCCCAGCTCAGGCTCGAGAACCGCTCGCGGCGCAGGAATTGCGCCTCGGGGACAAGCGCCGCGATGGCCGGGCGCATCGTGTCGCTGCCCAGAAACAACGTCTCGACTGTCCCGCGCATATGCAGCAGCCGGTCGGTAAAGACATGCCCGCGCTGCGGGTCGGCGCAAAGCTGGATCTCGTCGATCGCGACGAAATCGGCGGCGATGTCGGGCATCGCCTCGGTCGTGGCGACGAAATAGGCGGCGCGCGGCGGCACGATCCGCTCTTCCCCGGTGATGAGCGCGACAACGGACGGCCCGCGCGCCTTCACCAGCCGGTCATAGACCTCGCGCGCCAGCAGCCGCAGCGGCAGGCCTATCACGCCGGTGCGGTGATTGAGCATCCGCTCGATCGCGTAATGCGTCTTTCCGGTGTTGGTCGGCCCCAGAATGGCCTGAACTCGCGACATCCCGCCCGTGCCTTTCGCCTGCGCTCAGATCGCCCGCGCGCCGGTGCGGGATTCGATCTGCTCGACCGCGTCAAGCGCCTCGCGTTGATGCGGGTGGATGTCGAGCGAGGCGTTGAACGCCGCCAGGGCCGCCTCCTGATTGCCCATATCGTAAAGCATTGTGCCAAGCTGGGTGAGCGCGAGGAAATGGCGCGGCTCGAGCCGCAGCGCGGTGGCCAGATCGGCGGCGGCCTCACCGAAATGCGCGCTCATGTAGAAGGCGGCGCCGCGCAGATAATAGGCTTGCGCGAAGTCGGGGCCGTGGTCGATCGCGGCGTTCAGATGACCGATGGCCGATTCGGGATCGCCGAGATCCAGCGCCCCCTCGCCGCGCCGCGTCAGCGTGTCGATCATCGCCGAGCCGCTTTGCGTCCAGGCGCGAAGAATGTCGGATTCGGCGCGGATCCAAAGATCGCCCTCGGGCGCGGCGAGATCGTCAAACAGCGCATCCATCCGCGCGGCCTCTGCAAGCGCCGCATCGCCGGCGGGATCACTGGCCGTATCCACCGCGCGCGCAGGCAGAGCCAGCAGCGCGGCGGCGAAAATAGCGGTGGCAAATGCCGCCACGACATGATGGAAAAGAGGAAACATCGCGCGCATAAAGCCGTTGTAACCCTATCCGCCCGCAAGGGCCAGCGACGCTTTCTTAACAGGAGTTCCTCATGAGCAATGTCATTAACGCCGCCGTCGATGCGCTGAACGCCAAACTCGGCAATTTCGATTCGGTCGCCAAGTTCGTCATCGTGGATGAGGGCGCGATCATGGTTGACGAAAACGGCGCGCGCGAGGGCGACGAAGAGGCGGACGTCACCATGACCGCCAGCCGCGAGACATTCGAGGGCATCCTGGACGGCACCGTGAACCCGACCACCGCCTTCATGATGGGCAAGCTGAAAATCGACGGCTCGATGGGGCTTGCGATGAAGCTCGGGCAGGCGCTGTCCTAAGCGTGACGCCCGCGCCCTTCATGCAATTGCCGGGGGACGATGCGCCCCCGGCCCGCGCGTTCTGGCTGCGCACCGAGGACGATCTGCGCCTGCGTATCGTGCTGTGGCGCGCGGATGACGCGCATCGCGGCACGGTTCTGCTGTTTCCCGGCCGCAGCGAATATTGCGAGAAATACGCGCCCCGCGCCCGCTGGCTTAACGCGCAGGGGCTGAATGTGCTTTGCATCGACTGGCGCGGGCAGGGGCTGTCGGACCGCTTGCTCGCCGATCCGCGCCCCGGCCATATCGGCAGTTTCGCCGATTACGGGCGCGATGTGGTCGAGATGACGCTCGCGAGCGCCGAGATGGAGCTGCCGCAGCCCTGGCACCTGCTTGCCCATTCGATGGGCGGGACGATCGGGCTTGCCGCGCTGCTTGAAGAGCTGCCGGTCAAGACCGCGAGTTTCAGCGCCCCGATGCTCGGCATCATCAAGGGCCGTCTGCCGCGCGGCGCGATCAACGCGGTGTCGGGGCTCGCGGGCCGCGTCGGCGGCTCAGGCACGCCCGCGCTCGGCACCGGCGGGCGGGGCACATATGTTCTGGACGAGGGGTTCTCGCACAATCTGTTGACCGGCGACCCCGCCGAATGGGCGCGTTTCATTGTCGAGGCCGCAAGCTGGCCCGAGCTGACGCTGGGCGGCGCAAGCTGGGGCTGGGTTCACGCCGCCATCGCCGAATGCACGCGCCTTGCCGCGCTGCCTGCGCCGGATCTGCCAGCTTTGATCGGGATCGGCTCGGCCGAGGCGGTCGTCTCGCCGGCCGCGATCCGCGAGCGCGCCGCCGGCTGGCCCTCTGCCCGCCTGCTCGAGCTGGAGGGCGCGCGCCATGAGCTGCTGATGGAGACCGAGGAGAGGCGCGATGCGTTCCTCAGCGCGATGATTGCCCTGATCGACGGGGATGAGGGGCGCGAGAGAGCCGGGGCTTGAACCTCGCCGCCCGAGGCGGCACATCAGGGGCAGCAGAAAGGACCGCTCATGAAGCTTCTCGCCCCGCAACTGGCATTTGACCGCGCCGAGACCGGCGTTTCGACCGAATTCGGCACACTGCCTGTCTGGGATCTGACCGATCTTTACGCCGCCCCGGACGCGCCCGAGCTGGCCGCCGATCTGGACCGTCTGGCCAGGGACGCGGCGGCCTTCGCCGAGGATTACAAGGGCCGGCTCGCTGACCTCTCGCCGGATGAGATGGCCGAGGCGATCGCCCGATATGAACAGATCGACATTCTCGGCGGTCGAATCTGGTCCTATGTCAAGCTACGCTATTACCAGAACACGACCGACCCCGCCCGTGCCAAGACCCTTGGCGACACGCAGGCGAGGCTGACCGATGCGACAACGCCTCTGGTCTTTTTCAGCCTCGAGTTCAACCGCATCCCCGAGGAGACCTATCAGGCCCAGTTCGCCGGCGCGGCCGCGCGCTACAAGCCTGTGTTCGACCGGATGCGCGCGATGCGCCCCTATCAGCTCTCCGACGAGCTCGAGGCTTTTTTGCACGACAATTCGGTGGTCGGCGCGGCGGCCTGGAACCGGCTCTTTGACGAAACGCTCGCCGGGCTGGAATTCGACGTCGCGGGCGAGACGATGGGGCTCGAGGCGACGCTGAACCTTCTGACCGACCATGACCGCACGCGGCGCGAGGCGGGTGCGCGAGCGCTCGCCGCGACATTTGCCAGCAATACCGGGCTCTTCGCGCGCGTTCATAACACGCTCGCCAAGGAAAAGGCGATCGAGGATAAATGGCGCAAGCTGCCCACGCCGCAAATGTCGCGCCATTTGTCGAACCATGTCGAGCCCGAGGTCGTCGAGGCGCTGCGGAACGCTGTGACGGCGGCCTATCCGCGGCTGTCGCACCGCTATTACGCGCTGAAAGCGAAATGGATGGGGCTGGACAAATTGCAGGTCTGGGACCGCAACGCGCCGCTGCCGACCGAGGCGCCGCGCAAGATCGGCTGGGATGAGGCCCGCGCGACCGTGCTGGGGGCCTATGGCGGCTTCTCGCCCAAACTGGCCGAGCTGGCCGAGCCGTTCTTCGATCGCGGCTGGATCGACGCGGCCGTGACGCCGGGCAAGGCCCCCGGCGCCTTCGCGCACCCGACCGTCAGCACCGCGCATCCCTATGTCTTGCTGAACTATCTGGGCAAGCCGCGCGATGTGATGACCCTCGCGCATGAGCTGGGCCACGGCGTTCATCAACGCCTCGCGGCCGGTCAGGGCGAGCTGCTGTCCGCAACGCCCCTGACGCTTGCCGAGACGGCTTCGGTCTTTGGCGAGATGCTGACCTTCCGCGCCTTGCTCGCGCAGACGACCGACCCCGCGCAGCGCAAGACCATGCTGGCCGGCAAGGTCGAGGATATGATCAACACGGTCATCCGCCAGATCGCCTTCTACGATTTCGAATGCAAGCTCCACGCCGCGCGCGCCGAGGGGGAGCTGACCCCGGACGACATCAACGCGCTCTGGATGAGCGTTCAGGCCGAAAGCCTCGGCCCGGTGTTCGAGTTCATGGAAGGCTACGAGACCTTCTGGGCCTATATCCCGCATTTCGTCCACTCGCCCTTCTATGTCTACGCCTACGCCTTCGGGGACGGTCTGGTGAACGCGCTTTATGCGGCCTACGAGGACGGGCTGCCGGATTTTCAGGACAAATATTTCGCGATGCTGCAAGCGGGCGGCTCCAAACACCACAAGGAGCTGCTGGCCCCGTTCGGGCTCGACGCCTCGGACCCGGCCTTCTGGGAAAAGGGCCTCTCGATGATCGAGGGCTTTATCGACGAGCTCGAGGCGATGGAGGGCTGACGGCGCAAGGGGGCGCTCGCGCCCCCTCTTGGCCTTGCGGCCAATTCACCCCCCGAGGATATTTGCCGGACAAAAGAAGCGCCTCCCCTCGATCAGGGTGGCGCTTCTTTTGTCCTTAAATATCCCCGCCGGAGGCACCCGCACTCACCGCAGGTGCTGCGGGTTCATGTGAATCTGTTATCCCTTGGAAAGCCCCGCGGCGCCATGCGGCCGGCGGTTGCGCGTTTGCCGAGCCATTCGCTCAGATCCGGCTCGTGGCGCGTGCGGCCGGCAGGATCGGCCCAGCTGAGCCCTTCGGAGAGGGTGATGCAGACCGCATCAGAGAGCCCGCCATCCTTGAACTTTTGCAGCCGCACCCCCTTGCCGCGCGCCATCTCGGGCAGCTCAGTCAGCGGAAAGACCAGCATCTTGCGGTTCTCGCCCACCGTGGCGACGTGATCGCCGCTGACCGGGCGGCAGAGGACTGGCGTTCCGTTCAGCACCTGCTTGCCCGATTTCGTCTGCGCGAGGATGTCGCCCGGGCCGGTGATGAACCCATCCCCCGCGTGCGAGGCGATCAGATAGCGCGCGCCCTCGCGCCACGGGAACAGCGTCAGGATCCCCGCATCGTTCGGCAGATCGACCATCAGCCGGACCGGCTCGCCCAGGGATCGCCCGCCGGGCAGATCATGCGCGGGCAAGGTGTAGAACCGCCCGTTGGTGCCGAGCATCATCAACTTGTCGGTCGTCTCGGCGTGGATCGCCATGAACGGGCCGTCGCCGTCGCGGAACTTGACCTCTGACTCCAGCGGCAGATGGCCCTTCATGGCGCGGATCCAGCCCATTTTCGAGAGGATCACCGTGACCGGCTCGCGCTCGATCATCGCATCCATGTCGAGCGGCTGTTCATCCTCCGAGCAGGTGATCTCGGTCCGCCGCGCCCCGCCCGGCGCCGATTTGCCGAACGCCGTGCGCGTCTCGCGAAGCTGCTCGGCAACGCGCGCCCATTGCGCGGTCTCGTCGGCCAGCATCGCGGCCAGCTCGCCCTGTTCCTCGGTCAGCCGGTCGCGTTCGGCGCGAAGCTCGATCTCTTCCAGCCGGCGCAGCGCGCGCAGGCGCATGTTCAGGATCGCCTCGGCCTGCGCTTCGGTCAGATAAACCTCAGCGCCCGCCTTCCCCCAGTTTTCCGCAACAAGCCCCGCTTTGGGGTCGTCATGGTTGCGGATGATCTCGATCACCCGGTCGAGGTTCAGAAAGGCGATGATATAGCCCTCGAGCACCTCAAGCCGCGCGGCGATCTTGTCCATCCGGTGGCGCGCGCGGCGGATCAGCACGTCGCGCCGGTGGTCGATGAAGGCGCGAAGCACCTCCTTGAGGCTGCACACTTTCGGCACGCGCCCGTCGATCAGCACATTCATGTTGAGGCTGAACCGGATTTCCAGATCCGAGACGCGAAACAGCGCGCCCATAAGCTGCGCGGGGTCCACCGTCTTCGATTTCGGCTCGAGCACGATGCGGATATCCTCGGCGGATTCGTCGCGCACATCGGCGAGGATCGGCAGTTTCTTGGTCTCGATCAGCTCGGCCAGACGCTCGATCAGGCGCGATTTCTGAACCTGATAGGGGATCTCGGTGACGACGATCTGCCACAGCCCGCGCGGCAGATCCTCACGCTCCCACCGTGCGCGAAGGCGGAACGCGCCGCGCCCGGTCCGGTAGGTCTCGCGGATCGCCTCGGGCGTCTCGACCAGAACGCCGCCGGTCGGGAAGTCCGGCCCGGCGATCAGGTTGACGAGCGTGTCGTCCCGCGCATCGGGCGTCTTGATGAGGTAAAGGCAGGCGTCGATGACCTCGTGGAGGTTATGGGGCGGGATATTCGTCGCCATCCCGACCGCGATGCCCGACGCGCCGTTGCACAGAAGGTTCGGAAAGGCGGCGGGCAGAACGACCGGCTCGGTCAGCGTGCCGTCGTAATTGGGGCGGAAATCAACCGCATCCTCGTCAAGCCCGTCCATCAGCACCGCGCCGGGCGGGGCCAGCCGCGCCTCGGTGTAGCGGCTCGCGGCCGGGCTGTCGCCGTCGATATTGCCAAAATTCCCCTGCCCGTCGACAAGCGGGTAGCGCATCGCGAAATCCTGCGCGAGCCGCGCCATCGCGTCATAGATCGCCCCGTCGCCATGCGGGTGGTAATTGCCCATCACATCGCCCGCGATCTTGGCCGATTTGCGGAACGCGCCGCCCGGCGCAAGGCGCAGCTCGCGCATCGCGTAAAGGATGCGCCGGTGCACCGGCTTCAGCCCGTCGCGCGCATCCGGCAGTGCGCGGTGCATGATCGTCGACAGCGCATAGGTCAGGTAACGCTCGCCGATCGCGCGGCTGAGCGGCTCGGAGAGCGTGTTCTCGTTCTTCTCGGGGATCAGATCGTCAGACATGGCTCCGGGGATATTCCGTGCCCGCGCGCGGGTCCAGCGGGAATTTTTCGCCCGCCCGCGCGTCTTACCCTGGACGGGAACCCAGCCCCTCGCGCGATTGTTAAGATTTATGCCGGGGCAAGGCTGGTATGGTTGGGACAAGCACGGCGAAAAGCCGGGATGGGACGATGTTCAAGTTGATTTTTGCGACCTTGGCCGCGATCTTTGCGGTTCTGACGATCTACGGTGACGGAGACGGTCGCCAGCTTGCGGCTGCCGAGCCGCAGCCGGGCGCCGCCGAAGCCGCGCCGGCAAGCGCGAATGGCGCGGCGCTTTTGCCCGCCGACAAGCCCGAGATCATCACCGAGGTTGTCCAGACCGAGCCCGAGCGGCCGCGCTTTGCCGGCCCCGCCCTGCGCCCCTCGCCCGAATTTGCAGGCGCCGAGCCGCCGGAAGATCAACCCGAGCCGGACGAGAACTCGCTGTTCGTGACCGGCAATTCGGTCAATTTCCGCGCCGGCCCGACGACCTCTGACCGTGTGATCGGCGCCTTGACGCGCGGGACGATGGTAACGGCGCTTGGCGGGCGCGAGGGCGAATGGGTGCAGGTGCAGGACGCTCAGGGCCGCACCGGTTATATGGCGGCGCAGTTTCTGTCCGAGACGCGGCCTTAAGCCGCGCGCCGATCAAGGCAGCGCGTTTACAAGCGCGGTGAAATCCTCGCCGCGTTTCTCGAAATTCGGATATTGATCGAAGCTGGCCGCTGCGGGGGCGAGCAGGACCGTGTCGCCCGCCTGCGCGTCGCGGTCCGCGCTTGCCACCGCTTCCGCCATCGTCTGCGATATCTCGTAAGGGGTATCGCCCAGTTGCAGCGCGAAATCGCGGGCGGAATGGCCGATCAGATAGGCTTTGCTGACCCGCGCCAGAGCGGGCGCGAGCGCCGCGATACCGCCCTCTTTCCCGAGCCCTCCGGCGATCCAGCGGATATTGTCGAAGGCGAGCAGGGCCTTTTCGGCAGCGTCCACATTCGTTGCCTTGGAATCGTTGACCCAGCGGACGCCGCCGCGCTCGCGCACGGTCTGGCTGCGATGGGGAAGGCCGTTGAAGCTGTGAAACGCGGCCTCGATCTGGCGCGGGGCGAGCCCGACCGCGCGGCACGCGGCATAGGCGGCGCAGGCATTCTGGTGGTTATGCGCGCCGGGCAGCCCGGTGACACCGCGCAGGTCGATCGAGGCGATCTGACGCCCCTTGCGGTATTCGGCGAGGAAACCCTTGCGCGCAAAGACCGACCACGCAAACCGGTCGAGCTTGCGCTCGGCCGAGACGCGGATCACCCGGTCATCGGCCGCGCCCTGCCCCATCTGGTTCGCGAGATACTGCCCCTCGATCTCGTCCACGCCGATCACCGCACGGTCCGGCCCCCCTTCCGCGAACAGCCGGCGCTTGGCCGCGAAATAGCCGCCCGGGCCGCCATGCCGGTCCAGATGATCGGGCGAGAGATTGGTGAACACCGCCACATCCGGCGTCAGGGCGCGCGCGAGATCGGTCTGATAGCTGCTCAGCTCCAGCACGACCACCTCGCCATCGCTTGCGGGGTCAAGCGCCAGAACGCCGGTGCCGATATTCCCGCCCATCTGGACCGGGCGGCCGGCCTCGCGCAGGATATGGTGGACAAGCGCGGTCGTGGTGGATTTGCCGTTGCTGCCGGTGATCGCGATCACGCGCGGCGCGGCGTCAAAGCGGGCCCATTCCGGCGTCGCGAAGGACCGGAAGAACAGCCCGACATCGTTATCGACCGGCACCCCGAGCTCCAGCGCGCGCGCGATGACCGGGTTCGGCGCGGGGTAGAGATGCGGGATGCCGGGGCTGACGATCAACGCATCGATCCCCTCCCACGCGGCCTCGCGGCTCAGATCGCGCAGCTCGAGCCCGTCCGCCTCGGCCTGAGCGCGCGCCTCTTGCCCGTCATCCCAGACCACGACGCGCGCGCCGCCTTCCGCCAATGCGCGGGCGGTGGCCTTGCCCGAGCGGCCGAGGCCCAGGACGGCAATGGTTTGATTGGACACGCCCTGAACGGGGATCATCGCAGGCTCCGCAATAGCTCGGCGGGAGGATAGACGAAGATGATCGAGAGCACGAGCGTCAGGAAGATCAGCGTCCGCATGACCAGAAAGCCAACCGCGGCGCTTGCCGTGAAGTTGCGGCCATGTCTGGCATTGTCGATCGTATGCGCCGCATCGGCGGGCAGCGCGGCCATCAGATGCCAAAGCGCGGCGAGAAACCCGGTCAGCCCGACGATCACGAGCGCCACCCGCGCAAGCTCCGGCACCGGCAGCAGCCCGGCATCCGACGCGATCGCACGCATCAGACCCGGAACCGAAGTTGCTTGCGGCGTCATGTCCGCCAGACTCAGCGCAGTTTCAACGTGGCAAGGCCGATCAACGCGAGGATCAGCGCGATGATCCAGAACCGGATCACGATCTGCGATTCCTGCCAGCCCTTTTTCTCGAAATGATGGTGGATCGGGGCCATCAGGAACACGCGCTTGCCGGTCGCCTTGAAATAAAGCACCTGAATGATGACCGACAGCGCCTCGACCACGAAGAGCCCGCCGACGATCGCCAGCACGATCTCGTGCTTGGTCGCGACCGCGATCGCGCCAAGCGCGCCGCCCAAAGCGAGGCTGCCGGTATCGCCCATGAACACCGCCGCAGGCGGCGCGTTATACCACAAAAAGCCAAGCCCCGCGCCCAGAAGGGCCGCCACGAAGATCACCAGCTCACCCGTGCCGGGGACGTAATGGAGCACGAGGTAATTCGCGAAATTGGCGTTCCCGACGAAATAGGCGATCACGCCGAACGTCGCCATCGCGATCATCACCGGCATGATCGCCAGCCCGTCGAGCCCGTCGGTGAGGTTCACCGCATTCGCCGCGCCGACAATGACCAGCATCGCGAAGGGAACGAACAGAAGGCCCATATTCAGCAGCAGATCCTTGAAGAACGGGAAGGCGAGCCGCGCCTCGAGCCCGCCGGGATGGAGATACATCGCCCAGACCGACGCGATCAGCGCAAGCCCCAGCCCCAGCCCCATGCGGATGCGGCCCGGCACGCCCTTGGTGTTGTGCTTGCTCACCTTCGCGTAATCATCCGCAAAGCCGATTACCGCGAAACCGTAAGTGACCAGCAGGACGATCCAGACATAGCCGTTCGACAGCCGCGCCCAAAGGAGCGTTCCGACAAGGATCGCGGCAAGGATCAGGATCCCGCCCATCGTCGGCGTGCCGGCCTTGACGAAATGCGTCTCGG
>JAUNRZ010000252.1 GCA_030539455.1 Paracoccus sp. (in: a-proteobacteria)
GCGTCCGAGAGGATCGCGAGCTTGGTTTGCAGCGTCAGTCCAGCCATCCGGGAAGTATTAATGTTCCCGGAATGTTCGTCAATTTGATCTTTGTCAGCCGAAGGCGCGCCAGCTACCGCGCGGGCAGAAGCCGCGCGGTCAGCCAGCTCAGCGCAAGGGTCAGGGCCGGCCCGCCAAGCACGATGACGAAAAGCACCGGCGCGACCTCGATCTCGCCCCGCGCGCGATAAAGCAGCATCCCCCACGCGAAGCTGCTTTGCAGGCTATGCGCGAGGATCGCGGCCGTCAGCGAGCCGGACCAGAGATAAACCAGAGGAAACATCGCGCTGACGATGAGATAGGGGATAAAGCTCGGCTCGCCCGGCGCGGAATGGGCAAGCGCGAAGATGAGGGCGCTGAGCGCGACCGCGATGGCGGCGGCGCCGGCCGCGCCAAGCGCGCGGCTGCGGCCGAGCCCGTCATGAAGCGCGCGGAACAGCCCGGCGCGGTAGGCCAGCTCTTCCGCCCAGGGCGCCAGAACCACCACGATCAGCATCATCAACGCGTCCGAGCGCAGCCCCTGCCCGAACCCGTCCGCGACAAGCGCTCCGGTATCGGCGCCGCCGATGCGATCGCCCATAAGCCGGGCGAGCAGCTCGAAGACGACATTGACGATCAATACCGCCGCAAAGCCGATCGCCAGATCGCGTCCCAGAAGGTCAAAGCGCAGCCCCAGCCTTTCGCGCGATGGCAGGCGCCGATGCGCAAGCGCCAGAAGCCCGAGCGGAATGATGGCGAGCGCGGCCATGTTCAAAAGCGAGATCAGCCCGGCATCGGCGGTTAAGGGCGCTGCCAGAAGCGCCGGGATCATGCCGGCCAGCGTAATGCCGACCGCCGCAATGACGGCAAACCACCACTTCCAGCCAAGATCAAGCGCAGCAAGCCGGTTCCGAAAAAGCTGAGACATGGGGGCTCTTTTTAATCTTTCAGTGTTCAAGGGCAGCGTGTCGGCCCGCCCCGACAGGGCAGGCCGACGCGGTTAATTTCTGCGGTTAATCGCCGGCAAAGCAGTCATCAAGGACCACGGCGCCGCCTGCCTCGTAAAGCGTAGCGTGATTGCCTTTGGTGGCCAGCTCGTAGCTGTAATCGGGATGGACCGCGACAAATTGCTCGCCCGATGCGGAGGGGATCGAGGCCATGAGGATGCGCTCGTCCATCTGATCGATCGTGGCATATTCGCCATCGGGCGAGAAGCGCACGTCCAGATATTCGTCGCCCTCGCAGATATAGGGCGTCAGCGGCCAGTTCGCGGCATCCGCCACGGTGACATTCGCAAACGCCGCGTTGCCCGCCAGAAGCAGGGCCGGCGCGAGGGTGAGGGCTTTGATGATCATGACAGAATTTCCTTGTGTGGTGTCATCTGCCCTCTCAACCCCCCGCGCGAGGAGAGCCTGTGCCGGCTATGTGGAGGATGGGTGAAGGCCCGCATCGTCGGCGGCTTACACGCCCTGCCCCAGCCTTCCGGCGGCAACGGCCGACAGCGCGACCAGGACGGTGGCCGTGCCCAGGATCAACGGCAGCCCGCCGATCTGATAGCTGAGCCCTGACAGAAGCGTGCCCGCCAGCCGGCCGGCGGCGTTGGCCATGTAGTAAAAGCCGACATCCATCGTGACCCGCTCGGCCCGGGTGAAAGCGAGGATCAGATAGGAGTGGAGCGACGAGTTCACCGCAAAGATCGCGCCGAAGGCCAGCAGCCCCAGAACCAGCAGCGCGGTCAGAGAGGTGCTCGGCCCGCCCGCGATTACGGCAAAAACCGTCAGCGCCGCGGGAATGGCGGTCAGCATCCACGCCCAGTCACGCGCCTTTCGGGTAAGCTCGGCCTCGCTCCGCGTGCCTGAGCGCAGAAGCCGCGGGGC
>JAUNRZ010000253.1 GCA_030539455.1 Paracoccus sp. (in: a-proteobacteria)
GCGCCTCGGCCGAGGTCGGCGCGGTGCTGATCGTGGGCGGCAATATCGCGGGCCACACGCGCACCATGACGACCGCGATCACGCTTGAGACAAGCCGGGGCCAGTTGGGCCTCGCGGTCGCGCTTGGGATCATCCTGCTGACGATGACCCTTTCGCTCAACGCCGCGGCGTGGGGGGCGGGGCAATGGGCGAAGGGGCGGCTGGGATGAAGCACGCGCGCGATATCCTTGCATCGAAACATGGCGGCGCGCCCGCCGCGCTGCCGCTGCGGATCGAGAATGTCTCGGTGATCCGGAGCGGGCAGGCGCTGCTGGACGGGGTCGATCTGACCGTTCCTGCCGGCCGCCGTCTGGTCGTTCTGGGGCCGAACGGGGCCGGCAAATCGCTTCTGCTGCGGGTCTGTCACGGGCTGATCGCGCCCGATCGCGGGCGCATCATCTGGGCCTGCGGCACGCCCCGCCCGGACACGCAGGCGATGGTTCTTCAGCGCCCGGTTCTGCTGCGGCGGTCGGTCGCGGCCAATCTCGACTACCCGCTTGCGCTCCGCCGCCTGCCGAAGGACGCGCGGCGCGAGATCGTGGCGGCGACGCTGTCCCGCTTCGGGCTCGCCGCAATGGCCGAGCGCCCCGCGCGCCTGCTGTCAGGGGGCGAGCAGCAGCGGCTTGCGCTTGCCCGCGCCTGGACGCTGCGCCCGCAGATCCTGTTTCTCGATGAGCCGTCCTCGGCGCTCGATCCCTCCGCCACCCGCGTCATCGAAGAGATGATCGCGAGTTTTTCGGATGACGGCATCACCGTCGTCATGACCACCCATCACCTCGGTCAGGCCCGCCGCCTGGCGGATGATATCGCCTTCATGAATCGCGGCAGGCTGATCGAGCATGGCCCCGCCCCGGATTTCTTCGCGGGCCCGCAAAGCGCCGAAGCGCGCGCTTTTCTGGCCGGCGAGCTGGTTTGGTAACAAAGGAGAGACCAAATGACCCGACCCAAGACCATTTTCGTTTGCGCATCGGCGGTTGCCGCTCTGTTGGCCGCACCGGCCTTTGCCGAGGACCGCTTCATTACCGTCGCCTCGACCACCTCGACCGAAAACTCGGGGCTCTTCGGCCATATCCTCCCGATCTTCGAGGAGGAAACCGGGATCGAGGTGCGCGTTGTCGCCCAAGGGACCGGGCAGGCTCTGGAGACCGCGCGGCGCGGCGATGCGGATGTGGTGCTGGTCCATGCCCGCTCGCTCGAGGAAGAATTCGTCGCCGAGGGCTATGGGGTCGAGCGCTTCGACGTGATGTATAACGATTTCGTCATTGTCGGCCCCGACAGCGATCCGGCCGGAATCGCCGATGCCGACAGCGCGGCGGATGCGCTTGCCGCGATCGCGGAGGCGGATGCGTCCTTCGCATCGCGCGGGGATGACAGCGGAACGCACGTCGCCGAGATGGCGCTGTGGGAAGATGCGGGGATCTCGCCCGAGGGCGCGTGGTATCTCTCGACCGGCTCGGGGATGGGCGCGACGCTGAACACGGCGGCGCAGGTCCCGGCCTATGCGCTGACCGATCGCGGCACGTGGCTGTCATTCGAGAATCGCGGCGATCTCGAGATCCTGTTCGAGGGCGATGAGGTGCTGTTCAACCCCTACGGCGTCATCCTCGTCAGCCCCGAGCGTCACCCCCATGTGAAGGCGGAAGACGGGCAGGCTTTCGTGGATTGGCTGATCTCGGAGGAAGGGCAGCAGGCGATCGCCGACTACCAGATCGGCGGCGAGCAGCTTTTCTTCCCGAGCGCGGATAGCGACAGCGCGGCGGTTGCAGCGCAATAAGCGCGAGCGCCCGTGCGGCAAGGGCGGGCGGCGGTCACACGCCGCC
>JAUNRZ010000254.1 GCA_030539455.1 Paracoccus sp. (in: a-proteobacteria)
TCGCCCCTTCTGTCCATAGCGGCCTGTCGTCCTTGCTACCCACTCGACTGTTTTCAGAACGCCAGTGATACACTGTTTGTTCTCTTGCGTGGGGAAAAATCTCAACAAAAGGTTAACGCGCCCCGCCCGCCGCGCACTTCCGGTTTTTCCCCGCCCGCTCTTGACGTTCCCGGCGCGCTCAAGGCACATCGCGCCAGAATATCGCGACACGGCACGGGGTCTCATGACGCGCAGCGGGCTTCTTATCATCCTGTCCTCGCCCTCGGGTGCGGGGAAATCGACGCTCGCGCGGCGGCTGATGGCGTGGGATGAGACGCTGCGCTTTTCGGTCTCGGCCACCACCCGCCCCCCGCGCGAGGGCGAGATCGAGGGCAAGCATTACTATTTCCGCACCCGGCCCGAGTTTCAGGCCCTGATCGAGAACGATCAGATGCTGGAACACGCCGAGGTGTTCGGCAATCTCTATGGCAGCCCGCGCGAGCCGGTCGAGCTGGCCATCCGCGAGGGGCGCGATACGCTGTTCGATGTGGACTGGCAGGGCGGCCAGCAGATCCGCAACTCGCCGCTCGGCCAGCAGGTCGTGTCGGTGTTCATTCTGCCGCCCTCGATGACCGAGCTCGAGCGGCGGCTGATCTCGCGCGCGCAGGACGCGCCCGAGGTGATCGCGCTTCGGATGCAGAAAAGCCGTGACGAAATCTCCCATTGGGCGGAATATGATTACGTGCTGGTCAATCGCGAGATAGATGGCTGCTTCGACGAATTGCGGACCATCATCCGGGCCGAGCGGATGCGGCGCGAGCGGCAGACCGGGCTCGCCGGCTTCGTCAAGCAATTGGGGGGATAGGATGATCTGGACTTTGGGCGACAAGACGCCGCAGATCGGGGCGGATGTGTGGGTTGCGGGCTGCGCGCAGGTGGTCGGCCGGGTCCGGCTCGATCCCGGCGCGAGCGTGTGGTTCGGCGCGGTGCTGCGCGGCGATAACGAGTTGATCCATGTGGGCGACGGCTCGAACATTCAGGATCTGTGCTGTCTGCACACCGATCCCGGCTTTCCGCTGACGATCGGCGCGAATGTGACGGTCGGCCACCGCGCGATGCTGCACGGCTGCACGATCGGGGATGGCGCGCTTGTCGGGATGGGCGCGACGATCCTCAACGGCGCGAAGATCGGCGCGGGGGCGTTGATAGGCGCAGGCGCGCTTGTGACCGAGGGCAAGGAGATCCCTCCGGGCGCGCTTGTGATGGGCGCGCCGGGGCGGGTGGTCCGCCAGCTTGACGAGAAAGCGCAGGCCGAGCTGCTGCAATCGGCCGCGCGCTATCGCGCGAATGCCGCGCGGTTCCGCGAGGGGCTGGCCCCGGCGACGGGCGCCGCGCGCTGAATGCCGACCGAAGCCGCTCATCAGATCATCGCCGCGCTGCCGATCCCGGCGCTTGTGCTGGACCGCGAGGCGCGGATCAGCGAAACCAACGCCGCTTCGACCGCTCTGCTGGGCGCGCCGCTGCGCGGGCGGCAATTCGTGACCGTGGTGCGCCATGCCGCGATCAATCAGGCGGTGGATGCGGTGCTGGGCCGGCCGGGCGCCTCGGCGCCGACGCCCGATCCGACGCTGCGCGAGGTGGAATCGGGCGGGCATCGGCTGCGGGTTCAGATCTCGGCGCAGGGGCGCGATGTCCCTTGCGAGGTGACCGTCTCGCCGCTGGAGTTCTGCCGCGGCGCGCTTGTCGTGATCGAGGACAGCTCGGCGATCGAGCAGGCCGGCCAGATGCGCCGCGATTTCGTTGCCAATGTCAGCCATGAATTGCGCACGCCTCTGACCGCGCTCATGGGGTTTATCGA
>JAUNRZ010000079.1 GCA_030539455.1 Paracoccus sp. (in: a-proteobacteria)
GGTCATAGCTGTTCTCATGCGGCGCAAAGACGAGCGTCGAGCCCGGCATCGCCGCAAGACACCCCGCCACCGCATGGCGCAGCGCGTCCGATCCGGCATCGCTGCCATCATCGAAGATATTGCGCCCGTCCCGGTCCAGCACCGAAAAATGCATATGCATCCCCGAGCCCGACCAGATCTCATAGGGCTTGGCCATGAAGCTGGCGGCAAAGCCGAACTGGCGCGCGATCCCCTTCGTCAGCATCTTGAAGAGCCACGCATCATCGGCCGCCTTCAACGGATCGGGCTGGTGCATCAGGTTGATCTCGAACTGGCCAAGCGCCGCCTCGGAGATCGCCGTATCGGCCGGGATGTCCATTTCCTCGCAGGCGTCGTAAAGCCGCGTGAAGAAATTATCGAACGCATCGAGCGCGCGCAGGCTCAGCGTCTCGGCCCCGGTCCGCCGCTTGCCAGAACGTGGGCTGGGCGGCACGCGCAGGGTCTTGCCGGAATCGTCGATCACGAAGAATTCCAGCTCGGTCGCGACAACCGCCGTCAGCCCGGCCGCCTTGTAGCGGTCGACCACCCGCGCCAAAGCCTGACGCGGGCAGCCGTCATAGGGCCGCCCGTCCGGGTGGAACATCCAGATCGGCAGCAGAGCGGTCGGCGCATCAAGCCAGGGCATCGGCATGAAACCCCGCTCGGTCGGCATCAGCAGCCCGTCTGGATCGCCCGATTCAAAGACGAGCGGGCTGTTCTCGATATCCTCGCCCCAGATGTCCATGTTGAGGATCGAATAGGGGAATTTGGTGCCCTCATCCAGCAGCTTGCCGGCAAAGCGCACCGGCACGCGCTTGCCGCGCGCCACGCCGTTCAGATCGGACGCGGCGACCCGGATCGTTCTCACTTCGGGATGTTCACGCAGCCAGTCCATAGATCACCTGATAAGTTGCGGGCGGTAGCGGATGCGCTGCGCCGCCCCCGGCAAATGGCGGTTCAGCCGCCGGTTGATGCGCCCGAAGGCGAAAATCAGCAGCAAGGTCGCTGCGATGAAATAGGCCGCCGCGATGGGATAGGCGACGAAGGGGTTGAAGGTCCGCTCGGCGAAATACTTCGCATAGTAAAGCGCGTCGCCCTGCTGAGCGAAGGCCGGAAAGCTGGAGAGATAGACGAGCGTCGTCGAGTGGAACAGGAACACCGCCTCGTTCGTGTAGCCCGGCCAGCCCAGCCGCAGCATGGTCGGCCATGTGATGCGGCGAAAGCGGCTCCAGCCGGTCATGCCGTAGGCGTCCGCGGCCTCGAGATCGCCCTTCGGCACTGAACGCAGAGCGCCGTAAAATATCTCGGCGGAATAGGCGGCGGTGTTCAGCGTCAGAACCAGCAGCGCGCCGGCCCATGCTTTCGTCATCAGGCCGGTTTGCACGGTAATGCCGAAGACCTCGACCCCGGCGCGGGGCAGCAGCACAAGCGCCTCGTAGGCAAAGAAGAACTGGATGAAGAGCGGCGTTCCCCGGAAGAGGAAAATGAACCCGGCGGCAGGGCGGCGCAGCAGCGCGGCGTCCGAGGCTTTCGCAAGCGCGAGCCCGGTCGCCAGCACAAAGCCGACCGAAAGCGCGATGGCGGCGAAGTAGACGTTCCAGATCAGGCCCGAGCCGATCAGCACGACCTGATCGCAAAGCTCGATCCCGGTGCGCGGCAGCAGGCGCTCGCCCTGCCCGATGGCGCGCAAGGCGTAGGCGTTGATCGCGTCGGCGCAAGGCAGTCTCATGCGAGTGCCTTTCGCATCTGCTCACCCGCCAGCGTCGCCTGCCCGCGCGAGAGCCGGGCGCGCAGCCGGTCCAGAACGCGTTCGGACAGCATCGTCATCAACAGGTAAAAGACGAGCAGGCCGGTGAAATAGTAAAGCCGCCAGTCGGGATGGGGGTAGTCGTAGTGATGCGATTTCGACCCGCCAAGCTCGCGCGCCCAATAGACGATATCCTGCACGCCAAGGATGAACAGCAGGGGCGTCGCCTTGATGAGCAGCATCCACAGATTGGACAGGCCCGGCAGCGCATAGGTCCACATTTGCGGCACCAGAACGCGGCGGTTGATCTGCGCGCGGCTCATCCCGTAAGCCTCGGCGGTCTCCAGCTGCGCGCGCGGCACGGCCTTCATCGCGCCGTAAAGCACATTGCCAGCGAAGGCGCCGAACACGATGGCGAAGGCGATCACGGCCAGAAAGATCGCGTAGGCGTTATGAACCCAGGGCGCTGCGGTCACGGCGGGCACCTTGGCGGCGGCGCAGACGATGAAATCGCTGCCCTGACGCACCGGCACCGAGGGATCGCAGACCGCGCGGCTGAGCAGATATTCAATGCCCTGATCAAGCGCGATCGGCACGAACAGAAAGAAGATGATGTCCGGCACGCCCCGCACCATCGAGATGTAGCCGTGACCGAACCACCTGAGCGGCGCGGCGCTCGAACGCGCGGCCATCGCCGCGCCGTAGCCAAAGCCGAGCGCAAGCGGCGCGGTCGCCGCCAGAACCAGCAGCACCGTGCCGAACGACATATAGAACATCAGATGCTTGCCGGATGTGAGATAGCACATCATCCAGACAAGCCCCTCGAGCGAGGCAGGGTCGGCGCAGGCAGCAAACATCAAGATCAAGGCCGCCCGGACGGGCCGGGCGGCGCTCCCGTCAGATCAGAAATGGACGGCTTCTTCGCCGAACCACTGGGTCAGCAGCTCGTTGAGCGAGCCGTCATCCTTCATCGACTGGATCGCGGTGCTCAGACGCTCGCGCAGCTCCTCGTCGCTTTGGCGCAGGCCAAGCCCGAAGCCCTCGCCCAGGCGGATATCGTCCTGACCGGTGACCCAGACCAGATCGCCGCCCGATTCCGCCACGATGGGCGCAAGGAAGTCCTTGTCGGCGAACACCGCGTCAGCCTCGCCGTTGCGGACCGCCGCGACGGTTTCGTCCGGGGTTGCGAATTCGAGCATCGTCGCGCCCGATTCGGCGACATAGTTCGCCTGCACCGTGTTGGTCTGCGCCGCGACAACCGCTCCGTCGCCGATATTGGCATCCTCGGTCGGCGCCGCGTAGGCGGACGGGAGCTCGGGGAAATACGCGTCGCTGAAGGCGATGACTTCGCGGCGCTCATCCGTGATGCTCATGCCGGCCATGATGACGTCGTAATTGCCGGCGGTGAGGTTCGGGATGATCGAGTCCCAATCGGTCGTGACCCAGGTGCAGCTCAGCTCGGCCCGGCGGCACAGCTCATCGCCGAGGTCACGCTCGAACCCGGCGATCTCGCCGCTGTCGTTGATGAAGTTGAACGGAGGGAAAGCGCCCTCGGTCCCGATACGCACATTGTCCTGCGCCGCTGCCGCGCCGGCCATCAGGGCGAAGGCGGCGGTGATAAAGGTCAGTTTGTTCATCTTTCTCTCCTGTTGGTGGCTCAGCCCGGCATGGTCGCGCTGAGAAACTGGCGTAGCCGCGCCGATCGCGGCGCACCGAAAAGCTGATCGGGCGGGCCTTCTTCTTCGACCATCCCTTCATGCAGGAATATGACATGATCGGACACGTCAGAGGCAAGCCGCATATCATGTGTCACCAGTATCATCGTGCGGTGCTCGGCGGCCAGATCCTTGATAACGCGGACCACCTCTTGCTGCAATTCGGGGTCGAGGGCCGAGGTCGGCTCGTCCAGCAGCAGGGCGCGGGGCTGCATACAAAGCGCGCGGGCGATGGCGGCGCGCTGCTGCTGGCCGCCCGAGAGCTCGGCCGGCCAGTTATCGGCCTTTGCGCCGATCCCCACCTTGTCGAGCAAGGCGCGGGCGCGCGGCTCGACCTCGGCGCGGGGCTGGCGCAGAACGGTCAGCGGCGCCTCCATCACGTTTTGCAGAACGGTCATGTGCGACCACAGATTGAACTGCTGAAACACCATCGAGAGGTTCGTGCGAAGCCGCGTGACCTGCGCGGGATCGGCGGGCTTTCGCGCGCGGCCTGCGCCGGTCCAGCGGACGGCCTCGCCCTCAAAGACGATATCGCCCTGCTGGCTGAGCTCGAGCAGGTTGCAGCACCGCAAAAGCGTCGATTTCCCCGACCCGGACGAGCCGATCAGGCTGACCACATGGCCGCGCGGAGCGGTCAGGGAAACGCCCTTCAGCACCTCGAGCGGGCCATACGCCTTATGAAGCGCGTTGATCTCGATAACAGGGGGCGTGGATGCGTTCATCTTGCCGTGTATGTGGCGCATTTCATGTTCCGATTGCAACGCTTTCGTTGCAGATTGCGGCCGTCCGGGGCGGTGACGTGACGCGCTGGATGATCGAGCCAAGAAATCCAGATAAAGGAACATCGCCATGTCACATCACTTGCCGCGCCGGATCGGCGCCGCGCCCTCGTTGCTGCTGGCCGCGCTGCTGATGGCGCCCGTCCTCGCGCTTGCGCCCGCGCCCGCTGCCGCGCAGGGGGTCCAGGCCGCAGGCGAGGCGCGCCCGCTCGCCCGGCCCGCGCGCGCTGCGGATCCCGCCCCCGCGCCGCAGGCCGCGCCCGCGAGCCCTGCTCAGCCTGCGCCCGCTGCGCGGCCGGGCGCACGCGCCGAGCAGCCCGCATCGCCTGCCCCCGCCCCCACTGCGCCGCAAGCCGAGACGATCAGCGAGTTGATCCCTTGCTCGACCCGGCTCGGAATGCCGACGCGGCTTTGCAATGCGCGCATCCAGCGCGGCGCGGACGGCGCGCGCGAGGTCAGCGTGACCCGCCCCGATGGCACGACGCGCAGCATCCGGTTCGAGAACGCCGCCCCCGCCACCGCGCCCGGCATGGTCCACGAAGCGCGCGGCGATCTCTGGGTGATCGAGCTCAACCGCGACAGCCAGACGGCAGAGCGCTACGAGATCCGCGCCGCCCTTATCGCGCCCTGACAAAGCCGCCCCCTTGCGGCCCGCCCGATACGCCGCCACATTGGCGGCGTATTTCATCAAAGGCTGACCATGCATATTGGCATTCTTCAATGCGGGCAGGCGCCCGACGCGCTCAAGGATATCGGGGGCGATTATCCCGACATGTTCCGCGCGCTGCTGGACGGGCGCGGCTTTACCTTCTCGACCTATCACGTCGAGGGCGGCGAGTTCCCCGAGGGGCCGGACGCCGCCGATGGCTGGCTCATCACCGGCTCGCGCCACGGCGCTTACGAGGATCACGACTGGATCCCCCCGCTCGAGAATTTCATCCGCACCGCCTTCGATCAGGCCGTGCCGATGGTGGGCGTCTGCTTCGGGCACCAGATCATCGCGCAGGCCCTTGGCGGGAAGGTCGAGAAATTCGACGGCGGCTGGGCGGTCGGCCCGACGCTTTATGATTTCGGCGATGAAGAGGTGACGCTGAACGCCTGGCATCAGGACCAGGTCGTCGCGCTGCCCGAGGGGGCCGAGATCGCCGGGCGCAATGATTTTTGCGAATATGCCGCGCTTATCTATGACGACCGCGCCTATTCGGTGCAGGCCCACCCCGAATTTGACAACGCGTTCATCGAGGGGCTGATCGAGCATCGCGGCGGCTCGATCCCCGACGATCTGATCGCCGATGCGCGCGAGAAGATGCACCGCGACCCCGACAGCGCCCGTTTCGCGCGCAAGTTCGAGGCGTTCTTCAAGCAGCCCCGCCCGCTCAAGCGCAAGACCGAAGGCGCAGCCTGATGTATTGCCCGCCCGCCTTCGAGGTGACCGACCGCGCCGCGATGCTGCGGCTTGTCGCGGCGCATCCGCTGGCCACGCTGATCACGGCGGGCGAGGACGGGCCGTGCGCGAACCTCGTCCCCTTCCAGATCGACCCGGACGGCGCGCATATCCGCGCCCATCTGGCTCGCGCGAACCCGCAACTGACCCATCTGCGGGCCGGGCAGATCGCGCTTGCGGTTTTTCACGGGCAAAGCGCCTATGTCTCGCCGAACTGGTACGCCTCGAAAGCCGCGCATGGCAAGGTCGTGCCGACATGGAATTACATGACCGTTCAGATCCGCGCCCGCGCCGAGGTCCATGAGGGC
Organism: Paracoccus sp. (in: a-proteobacteria); assembly: GCA_030539455.1. Classification (GTDB taxonomy): domain Bacteria; phylum Pseudomonadota; class Alphaproteobacteria; order Rhodobacterales; family Rhodobacteraceae; genus Paracoccus. The sequence continues at coordinate 6,012 of JAUNRZ010000079.1, forward strand.
GCCGACTGGCTCCGCGCTCAGGTGAGCGCTCTGACCGATCGTCACGAAGCCGCGCAGCCCGCGCCGTGGCAGCTGACCGACGCGCCCGAGCGCTATGTCAGCGGCCAGCTGCGCGGGATCGTCGGCATCTCGATGGCGCTTGGCGATATGCGCGGCAAATACAAGGCCAGCCAGAACCGCGACGCCGCCGACCGGGCGGGCGTTACGCGCGCTTTGGCGGGCGATACGCCCGAACTTGCACAGATCACAGGTAACATATGACCCCCGACTGGCTGGAAAACGCCCCCGAAGCTGCCCGAGAATATGCCTCGGGTCGGCGGCTCGATGAGATCGAATGTATCGTCGCAGACATTGCGGGCGTCGCGCGCGGCAAGGCCATGCCGGCCTCGAAATTCGCGCGGCAAGAGAAATTCTACCTGCCGAACTCGATCTTCCTGCAAACCATAACGGGCGAGTGGGCGGACAACCCCGCCGGGGCGTTCACCGAGCCGGACATGATCCTCACCCCGGATTTTTCGACTGCGACTGCCGCGCCGTGGACGGCCGACTGCACCTTGCAGGTGATCCATGACGTGTCCGATCAGCAGGGCAACCCGGTGCCGGTCGCGCCGCGCAACGTGCTCAAGCGCGTGATGGCGCTTTACGAGGCGAAAGGCTGGCGGCCGATCGTCGCCCCCGAGATGGAATTCTTCCTCGTCGCCCGCAATATCGACCCGAACCGCCCGATCGAGCCGCCGATGGGCCGCACCGGCCGGCAGGCCGCCGCCAAGCAGGCCTATTCCATGTCGGCGGTGGACGAATACGGCAAGGTGATCGACGACATCTATGATTTCGCCGAGGCGCAGGGGTTCGAGATCGACGGCATCTTGCAGGAAGGCGGCGCGGGTCAGGTAGAGATCAACCTCAACCACGGCGACCCGATCCGGCTCGCGGACGAGATTTTCTTCTTCAAGCGCATGATCCGCGAGGCCGCCTTGCGCCATGACTGCTTCGCGACCTTCATGGCCAAGCCGATCGAGGGCGAGCCCGGCAGCGCGATGCATATCCACCATTCGGTGACCGATATCAGGACCGGGCAGAATATCTTTTCCGACGATGAGGGGCGCGAGACGCCGCATTTCCTCCATTTCATCGCCGGGATGCAGCGGCATCTGCCTGCCGTGATCGCGCTTCTGGCGCCTTATGTGAACAGCTATCGCCGCTATGTCCCTGATTTCGCAGCGCCCATCAATCTCGAATGGGGCCGCGACAACCGCACCACGGGCCTGCGCGTTCCGATCTCGAGCGCCGCATCGCGCCGGGTCGAGAACCGGCTCGCGGGGATGGATTGCAACCCCTATCTCGGGCTCGCCGCGTCGCTGGCCTGCGGCTATCTGGGGCTGATCGAGGCCGAGAACCCGCGCGCGGAATGTCTGGGCGATGCCTATATGTCCGAAGACGAGCTGCCCTATAATCTCGGCGACGCGCTTGACGTGATGACCGAAAGCGCGCCGGTACGCGAGGTTCTGGGCAGCGAGTTCGTCGATGTCTACGAGGCGGTAAAGCGGAACGAATACAAAGAGTTCCTTCAGGTCATCTCGCCGTGGGAGCGTCAGCATCTGCTGCTGAACGTGTAAGGCGCGCCGCCGGAATGGATCTTCTCGACGCCAATGACCGCGCCGGCGCCTATCCGCCCAGCCTTTACGCCGCATCGCGCCGGCATCTGCCCGATCTGCCGCCGCTGGCGGGCGAGGCGCGCGCCGATGTCGCGGTCATCGGTGCCGGCTATACGGGACTTTCCGCCGCGCTTCATCTGGCGCTTGCGGGGTTCTCGGTCGTGGTGCTCGAGGCGCAGCGGGTCGGCTTCGGCGCCTCGGGCCGCAATGGCGGGCAGGTCGGCTCGGGGCAGCGGCTGGATGTTGATACGCTGGAACGCATGGCAGGGCGCGACACCGCGCGCGCGCTTTGGGACATGGCGGAAGAGGCGAAATCGCTGACCCGCGATCTGGCCGCGCGGTCGGGGGTCGCCTACCATCCCGGCATCGCCCACGCCGCGCGCAGCAAGGCCGAGCTTCGCGATAGCGCGGAGATGGCGGAAAAGCTGGCCCGCGATTACGATTACCACCATATCACCCCGCTGGACCGCGCGGAGTTCGCGCAGCTTGTCCCCTCGCCCGCCTATATCGGCGGCGATCTTGACGAGGGCGCGGGGCATCTCGACCCGCTTGACCTCGCGCTCGGCGTGGCGGGGCTCGCGCTCGATGCGGGGGCCGTGATCCATGAGCGAAGCCGCGTGCGCCGGATCGAGCACGCCGCCCGGCCCGGGGGTCTCTCCACCCTCCACACCGATCAGGGCCTGGTCCGCTGCGATCACGTGATCCTCGCCGCGAACGGCTATCTGGGTAAGCTCGAGCCGAAAATCGCGGCCCGCGTCATGCCGATCAACAATTACATCGTCGCGACCGAGCCTTTGGGCGATCTGGCCGCCTCGGTTCTGACGCGCCCGATTGGCTGCCATGATGCGAAATTCGTGGTGAATTACTGGCGGCTCGACCCCGATTGCCGGCTTATCTTCGGCGGCGGCGAAAGCCTCGGCTACCGCTTTCCCAAGGATATCGCGGGCATGGTGCGCCGGCCATTGCTGCAAATCTACCCGCAGCTCAAGGATGTGCGGCTGACGCATGCTTGGGGCGGGACGCTCGCCATCACGATGTCGCGGATGCCGTGCTTTGCAAGGCCCGCGCCGAATTGCCTGTCCGCCAGCGGATATTCGGGGCACGGCGTTGCGATGGCTCATCTCGCCGGCAAGATCATGGCCGAGGCGGTGGCCGGTCAGGCCGGGCGGTTCGACGTGTTCGCCAAGCTGAGCCCGCGCCGTTTTCCGGGCGGCGCGGCGCTGCGCCACCCGCTTCTGGTGCTGGGCATGACGTGGTTCGCGCTGCGCGACCGGCTTGGGATCTAGCGCCTAGATCTGCGGGAATTCGATCTTCGGGCAGCGGTTCTGGACCACGTTCAGCCCCGCATCCTCGGCCTTCTTCGCGGCCTCGTCGTCCCGAACGCCAAGCTGCGTCCAGATCGTGCGGAGCGCCGGCAGATGCGCCATCGCGTCATCGACAATCCCCGCCACCGCGTCGGATTTGCGGAAGATATCGACCATATCGACCTCGATATCATCCGGGATCGAGGCCAGATCGGCATAGACCGTCTCGCCCAGAATTTCCTTGCCCGCCTGCCCCGGATTGACCGGGATCACGCGATAACCCTGCGCTTGCAGAAACCGCGCGACACCCCAGCTTGGCCGGTCCTCGTTCGGGGACAGCCCGACCACGGCGATGATCTTGGTTTCGTCCTTGATGCGGCGAATCTTGTCTTGCTCGGCCATCTCATGCTCCTTTTTTCGGCGAAGACTCGCATATAAAAAGCGCCCGGTCCATAAGGCCGGGCGCAAGTTGCGGAACGAGGGACAGTGATCTGAACGCGGCCGTTCCAGGGCATCGCGTCCTGTGATGAATATGGGACATCCGCGCGCTAAAAAAAGAGCGTTCGCGTTTTTGTGATAATCAGCGGGAAAGCTGCACGAATCGGTCGCGCGCGTGCATCAGCAATTCACGCGGGTTTTCAAGCAGTTGCGCTTTGCGGCTTGCCGAGCCGACCAGATAAAGCCGGCTGCCGATGATAACAAAGTTCCGCGGATCGCCCGGCTCGAGCCGCCCTTCGGCAAGCGCGACGACGCAATATCCGGCAAGGCCCGGCACATAGGCGCGCGGATTTGCCTCGAACGCGGCGCGGTTCTCGGGGGTCGCAAAGTGATATTGCTGGCCGCGCCAGTTGGTCGCGAGATCGGACCGCCCGGCAACGGCGCGATCCTGCGAGAGATACGCAACCGGATCATACCCGCCGACCGCCCAGGTATCGGCGAACGAGGCGGCAGGGAGAAAGGACAGCAAAGCGAAAGCGAGCGAGCGGATCATGGCGATTTATGGACGGCAGGGGGCAGAATGCGGCAGCACTCTCCACATTTGGCAAAGCCCGGCCCTTATCGCAATGATTCGTCGAGCCGGCTCAACCGCTTGTGAAACCCCGCAGCCTCTGGCTCGCGGCAAAAAGAGCGATGGCGGCGGCGTTCGACACGTTCAGCGATCCGAAATCGGCGGCAAAGGGAATCCGCGCGAGGTGATCGCAGCTTTCGCGGGTTTTCTCGCGCATCCCCGGCCCCTCCGCGCCAAGGACGATGCAGACCGCGCGCCCGCCCAGATCGCCCAGCAAAGCGGGCAGCTCCTGCTCGGCATCGCCCTCGAGGCCGATGATGATATAGCCCAGCGTTTTCAGCTCGGCCAAGGCGTCAGCGAGGTTGGTGATGCGCAGATAGGGCTGACGTTCGAGCGCCCCGGAGGCAGTTTTCGCAAGCGCGCCGGTCTCGGGCGCCGAATGGCGGGTCGGCGCGAGAACCG
>JAUNRZ010000255.1 GCA_030539455.1 Paracoccus sp. (in: a-proteobacteria)
AGGAACCCCCAGAGCCCCGCCCAGATCAGCCCGGTATAGCCGAACGGCGCGATGGCGGCGGCCTCGGCCAGAGTGAACGCGCGCACCAGCATCGCCTGCGAGATCGCACCCAGAGCTCCGATGATGATGAACGCCCAGAGATGCTCGGGCGCGATGGGCTGCCAGAAGAACGGGACCACGGCCGAGGTGATGGCGGTGCCGACAACCGCCGACCACATAAGCGAGGTCGTCGTGGCATCAAAGCGCAGCGCTCGGGTCAAAAGCGCGTTGCCGGCATAGGTGAACGCGCCGATCAGGGGCAGCAGGGCTGCGGGATGGAAGACGCCCATGCCGGGGCGGATGATGATGAGCGCGCCGGCAAACGCTGCCGCGATGCCAAGCGCGCGCCGCCAGCCGATCTTCTCGCCCAGAAACACCGCGGCGCCGAGCGTGATCAGCACCGGGTTCAGATCCATGATCGCGGTCGCCTCGGCCAGCCCGATATGGGGCAACGAGGCGAAGAAGAGCGCTGCCGAGAGCATCCCGAGCACCGCCCGCGCGAGTTGGAGCCCCGGCTGGCGCGAGCGCATCATCGGGATCGCTTTTGCGCGGAAAATCAGCAGCAGGATCAGCAGGTTGCCGGTAAAGCGCGCCCAGACGACCTGCGCGGGGGCGTAGCGCTCGCCCAGGTACTTCGCGACGCCGTCCATGAGGGTGAAGGTGAAGATCGCGGCGAGCAGCAGCGCGATGCCGGCAAGCTGGTTGCCCCGCCCTTGCGGGGCCGGCAGGCCCAGATCGCGGGCGCGCCCCATCAGGGCAAATCCGCGCGGCAGGGCGCGCATCATAACCCCCTGCGCGCGGCGCGGGTGCGGGAGCCTCCGGCGGGGATATTTGGGGACAAAAGAAGCATGAGGCGTGCGGGGCGCCGCGTTTGATGTGCCCCGATCACCCGCGATGCGATCACAGCAATGCCTTTGCCCGCTTTGCCACCTCTTCGGGGGTGATGCCGAATTCGGCGTAAAGCGCGGGGGCCGGGGCCGAGGCGCCGAAGCCGGTCATGCCGACGAAATCGGCGCGGTCCTCGCGCCCGCCAAGGCCCAGCAGCAGCCAGTCCCAGCCCTGCCGCGTCGCGGCCTCGACGGCGACGCGCACCGCCTTCTTGGGCAGCAGCTTGCGGCGGTATTTCTCGGATTGCTCGCGCAGCAGCTCCATCGAGGGGACCGAGACGACGCGGGTGGGGGTGCCTTCCGCCTCGAGCAGATCGCGCGCGGCGACGGCGATCTCGACCTCGGAGCCGGTCGCGAGCAGCACCACCTGGGGCTCGCCCTTCGACGCCTCGCGCAGCACATAGCCGCCGCGCGATGCGAGGTTTTCATCCGATTGCGTATCGCGCAGCGGCGCGAGGTTCTGGCGCGAGAGCGCGAGCACCGAGGGCCGCCCGGTCTCGGCAAGCGCGATCTCCCACGCCTCGGCGGTCTCGACCACATCGCAGGGGCGCAGAACGAGCGTGTTCGGCGTCGCGCGGCAGATCGCGAGATGCTCGATCGGCTGGTGGGTCGGACCGTCCTCGCCCAGCCCGATGGAATCGTGGGTCATCACATAGACAACGCCGATCCCCATCAGGGCCGAGAGCCGCATCGCCCCGCGCGCGTAATCGGTGAAGGTCAGGAACGTGCCGCCATAGGGGCGGAAGCCGCCGTGAAGGAACATCCCGTTCATCGCGGCGGCCATGCCATGCTCGCGGATGCCGAAATGGATATAGCGGCCCTTGCGGTTCTCGGGCGAGAAGATGCCGAGATCGCCGGTCTTGGTGTTGTTCGAGCCGGTCAGATCCGCCGAGCCGCCGAACA
>JAUNRZ010000080.1 GCA_030539455.1 Paracoccus sp. (in: a-proteobacteria)
CGTGCCGACAAGGGCAAGCTCGAGCAGGTGATCTTCAACCTCGTGGTGAATGCGCGCGATGCGATGGCTGATGGCGGCGATGTGCTGATTTCGACGCGCAATCTCACCCTCGAGACAGCCGATCAGCAGGACCGCTTCGCCGTCCCGCCCGGCCAGTATGTCTGCATCGAGATCGCCGATCAGGGGGTCGGGATCGCGCCCGACGTGCTCCCCAAAATCTTCGAGCCGTTCTTTACCACGAAAAAGATCGGCGAAGGCACCGGGCTCGGCCTCTCAACGGTTTACGGCATCGTCAAGCAGACCGGCGGATATGTGATCTGCCAAAGCGAGCTTGGCGTCGGGACGCGCTTTCTGATCTATCTCCCCGTCTGCTCTGAAGACGATCTGCGTGCCGCAGCCCCCCGCCCTGCGCCCGGTGCGCCGCGCAGCCTCGCCCGGCCGCTTGGCACGCAGCACCGCGTGCTTCTGGTCGAGGACGAGCCAGCCGTGCGCGCCTTTGCCTGCCGCGCTTTGCAACTGCGCGGCTACGAGGTGCTCGAGGCCAGCTCTGGCGAAGAGGCGCTCGAAATTCTCTCAGACGACCGCGTTTCAGTCGATATTTTCGTCACCGACGTGGTCATGCCGGGGCTTGATGGTCTGGCTTGGGTGCGGCGCGCGCTGAAGGACCGCCCGGCGAGCAAGGTGATCTTCATGTCCGGCTACACCGAGGATGTTTTCGAGGACGGGCGCACCCGGATCGAGGATGCCGGCTTCCTGCAAAAACCGTTCTCGCTGACCGAGCTCAGCGAAGCCGTGGCAGGAAAACTCGGCGCGCCTCAGCCCGAGCGGTCAAGCGAGGCGTAAAGCGCCAGATCCTCGGCAAGCGCGTCGCGCAACGCTGCCTCGGTCTCGGGGCGCAGGCTCACATCGGCTGCAGGCGGCACGTTGACGCGCGGCAGGTTGATGTCGCAATCAAGCCGCTCATCGAGAAAATGCGTAAATTTCTCCATATCTTCATAGCGAAAGAGCCGGTCCACGCCCCCGGCCGGCCCCAGAAACGCGCTTTGCGTACCGAAACCATCCGTCGCTCGTAGCGGATCGTCGATATAACTGCGCGCGAAGCGGTCGAAATCGACCCCTGCCATAGGGTGGGCGGGATCCTCCTGATCGTCGCGCAAGCGGAACCGATACCAGCTTCGCACCCAGTCAACCGGCTCGCGCATGAGCGCAATCGTCGTGAAACGATCGCCGGTCAGCGCCGCGAGCCAGGGGCGCACAAAGCGCTGAAACCCCTCGGCGTTGACATGCTTCATCTCGGGCGGGCGCTGGACGGCCACCTCAGCCAGTGATTCGAGCGCTACCTCGACCGCGGTGGACCCGGCTTTCGGCGTCGCCAGAAACACAAGCCGCCTGTCCCAGAAAATCAGCATCATTACTCTCACAATTTTTTCGCAAATTATTGGACCGGCAGGGTTCTGTAAACCGATCGTTAACTTCTGATCGGTAAGAATAGTTCAAATTGTTCGCTTAATGTTCTTGCGCCAATCGACGCACCGATGCATAAAGAACGTAATGAGAACAATTGCCCGCCGGCCAGATTGCCCGCGGCGGACGGCTGTGAAATAAGAGCGGAGGCAACCAATGGACGGGCTGAAGATGAACGACAAGAAATCGGCAGACAAGCAGAAGGCGCTGGACAGCGCGCTCGCGCAGATCGAGCGGCAATTCGGCAAGGGCTCGATCATGAAACTTGGCGCCGATAACCCGGTCGCCGAGATCGAAGCGACCTCGACCGGCTCGCTCGGGCTCGATATCGCGCTCGGGATCGGCGGGCTGCCGAAGGGCCGCATCATCGAGATTTACGGGCCGGAAAGCTCTGGCAAGACAACGCTGACCCTGCATTGCGTTGCCGAAGAACAGAAAAAAGGCGGCGTGTGCGCCTTTGTCGATGCCGAGCACGCTCTGGACCCGCTCTATGCGCGCAAGCTGGGCGTTAACCTTGACGAGCTGTTGATATCTCAGCCCGATACGGGCGAGCAGGCGCTGGAGATTGTCGATACCCTGGTGCGCTCGGGCGCGGTCAGCCTCGTCGTCGTCGATTCGGTCGCGGCGCTGACCCCGAAATCCGAGATCGAGGGCGATATGGGCGACGCGCAGGTCGGCGCACAGGCCCGCCTCATGAGCCAGGCCATGCGCAAACTGACCGCCAGTATCGGTCGCAGCAACTGCATGGTGATTTTCATCAACCAGATTCGCATGAAGATCGGGGTGATGTTCGGCAATCCAGAGACGACTTCGGGCGGCAACGCGCTGAAATTCTACGCCTCTGTCCGCCTCGATATCCGCCGCATCGGCGCGATCAAGGACCGGGACGAGGTCGTCGGCAACCAGACCCGTGTGAAGGTGGTGAAAAACAAGGTCGCCCCACCCTTCCGGCAGGTTGAATTCGACATCATGTATGGCGAAGGCATCTCGAAGATGGGCGAGCTGATCGACCTCGGCGTCAAGGCCGGCGTCGTTGAAAAGTCCGGCGCATGGTATTCCTACGGCGACCAGCGGATCGGCCAAGGGCGCGAGAATGCAAAGCAGTTTTTGCGCGACAATCCCGACCTCGCGCTTGAGATTGAGGACAAGATCCTCGCCAGCCACGGCCTCGATTTCGGCGCAGAAGAAGAGGAAAGCCTGACCGACGATACCTAGGGCTTCGGCAGATTTCCGCTGCGGTTAAAGGAATATTTCACAACCTCTGGCGTTGACATATTATCGTTACAAATGCCGAGGTTGTGAATATGAGTAAAAAGCCGAAGGATAAGCCGGAAATCGACAAGATGACCGACGCCGCGCCCGCAGCGGATACCGCCGATAACGGCGATACCAGTGAGAAATCAGCGGATGGCAAGACCAAGCCGCTCGGGACGGCGAAGGCGGTCGAGACGATGTTTCGGAACGCTGTGCGATCCGAAATGGACCTGATCGCGCTCGCGGCGACGAAGGCCAATATCATGATCTCGCTCAACGGGCTCATCATCTCGGCATTGATGATCTCTGGTGCGTTTTTGTTCGCCTCATCGATGATATTTACCATCCCTGCCGGCATCTTCATGTTCACGGCGGCGGTCTCAATCATCTTTGCCCTGCTGTCTGCCTCGCCGGAGAACGCACATTACCTGAACAATCTGCGAAGCTGGTTCGCGGCATGGCGCGAAGGCCGGGCCAGTTGGCGCGAGCTGATCCAATATATGCGCATGGGCGAGCGCGAAAAAGACAGTGGTATCAATCTACTGATCTACGAAGATCGCGTGCTGCTTTCGCGCGATGATTACTGGGACCAGATGCAGACCCTGCTGCGCGACCGCGACGACATCTACCACCAGATGAGCGACCAGCTTTACTGGCTCGGCCAGATGTCGGCGCGAAAATTCCAGCTTCTTAACGTGTCCTACACCGTGTTTCGCTGGGGGCTGACCGCCGCCGTCGTGGCGTTCATCGCGATCAAGCTCGCTTACAGCGCATTCCCTGCCCTGTCCGACCCCAACCGGCCGCGGCTCACCAATCTCGGCATCTCGGAGTTTACCGATATTTACGAGCCTTCCGCTGTCCAGCAACTCCCGGACGGACGTGTGCTCGTGGTCGAGGATGAGGCGGACCGGGCGATGAGCATCCTGCGCATCGGGCCCGATGGCCGGCTGATCGAGGACGCTGCCGGTGACGTGCGCCTGACGCGGAGCTTTGGGCGACGGCTTAACGATCTCGAGGGGCTTTCGGTCGACGATCGCGGCCTGATTTACGCGATCACGTCGCATTCGAACAATGCGGCGGGCGAGCGGCGCGCCGACCGCGAACAATTGCTGCGCTTCCGCATTCAGGGCAACAGCGCCGGCGAGATCCGGACGGTCAACACGCTGCGCGACGCGCTTGCCGGCTCGGCCATGCTGCGTGAGTCGCTTAGCGCGGATGCGGGGGAGGAGATCGACTTCTCCGACCTCAATATCGAGGGCCTCGCCTTCTACCCTGCGGCGCAGCAGCTCTTGCTGGGGCTGCGCGATCCGAAGGTTCAGGACCGCTCGGTCATCATCCCGATCACCAACCCGACCGCAATGTTCGAACGCGACGCCCCGCCAGAGTTTGCGCGGCCAATCCTGCTTGATCTGGCGGGCGGCGGCATTCGCGCGCTCAGCTACGACGCGGTCCTCGGCGCGTTCCTGATCGTTAACGAGATCCGGGACGAGGGCGGACGCAAGATTTCTCAGCTTTGGTCATGGAGCGGCGAGATCTCGAGCCCGCCCGAAATGCTGGTCCTGCCCGACATGATTAACCTCAATAACGTGGAATCCGTCGATTCGATCAGCATAAACGGCGAATCGCGGCTCCTTCTCATGAGCGATGATGGCGACCCGGACAAGAACATACCGGCGAAATATCTGATGATCGACTACGCTCAGATTGGCCGAAGTTAACCTCAAGGGCGCGGCAAGATGCGAGGGGCTGATCTCCGCGCCGCGAGAGAGGAGAGCGGAGCGCGGGTTTGGATTCGAGGCGAATAATACTGGCTAAATCTCAGGTTAGCCTCGTGTCTTGAAGGGGCCCTCGCTCGGCCGTTCATCAGGCCGTCGTGCCTTCTTCATCGCAGTCGGCCCTTTCGTTTCAGGGCTCTAATCACAAATGGAGGTGAAATCCCGTCGCAGGTCCTTCGACCGCAAGCGTCAAGAAATGCTGACCCACTTTGCCGGATCATGGCGTCCGTAATGCGGCACAGAGCCGACATAAATCCATGATAAGGATCCTGTAAGTCGGAACAAAGGCTCGCAGATGATCACGATCCCCACGCTTACCACTCGGCGCCTCACCCTCCGCCCCATGCGGGCCGTAGACTGGGACGGCTGCCATCGGTTTATGGCGTCAGGCCGGTCCATCTACTTGGGGGCCCATATTCGACAGAGGCGGCTTGGGGGATGTTCTGCTCCGATCACGCTCAATGGAGTCTCTTCGGGTGCGGTGCCCTCATGATCGAGCATTCGGCCAGCGGCGAATGTATCGGTCGAGTGGGCATCAACTCGGGGCCGTTATTCCCCGAGTTCGAGCTCGGATGGTTGCTCTATCCAGAGGCCGAGGGCCACGGTTTCGCATACGAAGCAGCTACCGCCTTGAGAGCCTGGAGCCTTGATGTGAGGCAGCTGGAAACGCTTGTGAGCTACGTCGATCCTAAGAATGTAAGATCAGCCAAATGGGCAGAACGGCTTGGCGCGACGCTTGATGCCAGCGCGAAGCGGCCTGACCGCTCGGATCTGCTTTACAGGCACTTCGGCAAAAGGCCCGGACCGCACTTTCACCGCGATGGGCGTGAACAGCCGTCCCGCCTTGGGCCAGAAATCTGACGAAAAGCCAGAAATAACTGCAATTCGAAGAAATGGCGGACCCGGAGCGATTCGAACGCCCGACCCCCAGATTCGTAGTCTGGTGCTCTATCCAGCTGAGCTACGGGTCCGCTGTAGGGGCGCTATTTAGGCCGCGGGCTGGGGGGATGCAAGGGGAAAATCAGTCGGAATCAAATTTATCACCCAGCGTTCCGCGCGGCAGGGTCAGGCAGAACTCGGTGCCAGAGGTATCGGTGCGCATCAGCTCGAGTTTGCCGCCGTGACCCGCCACCAGATCGGCCGCGATCGCGAGGCCGAGGCCGGTCCCGCCCTTGCGGATGCCGCCGGTAAAGGGCTGGAACAGGAATTCGCGCGCCTTTTCGGGCAGGCCGGGGCCGGTGTCGCCAACGCGGATCCACCACTGGCGCTCGTCCTCGCCGGCGCCGATCTCGACCGTGCCGGCCTGGCGCGTCGCCTCGATCGCTTGGCGGGCATTCCGCACGAGATTGGACAGGACGCGGTGGAGCTGCTCGCGATCGGCGCGGATGACGAGATTGGGGCTGATATCGGTGAGGAACTCGACGCCGCGCGCCCCCGCGACCTCGCCGAGCAAGGTCTCGGCCTCGGTAATCTCATCGACCAGAACGCGCAGAGCAAAGCGCGACAGCGTCGGGGGCGGCTCTTCCGCCTTGCCGAAGGCCAGCGTCGTCTCGCACAGATTGACCGCCCGGCTGATCGAGTTAACCAGCTTGGGCGCCGCGCGGCGCACCGCCGGATCGTCGCTTTCATCCAGACGGTCGGCAAAAATCTGACTTGTTGTCAATATGTTACGAAGATCGTGGCTGATCTTGGCAACGGCCTGCCCCAGACCCGCCAACCGCTCTTTCTGCTTGAGCGACGAGGTCAGCTTGGCCTGCATCGAGGCCAGCGCGTCCTCGGCCTCGCGCAGCTCGGCGATGCGCGCATCGGGGGTGATAAAGCTGCGGGCATCCTCGGGCGCGGCGGCGTAGCTCGCCATATTTGTGATCACACGGCGCATGGGGATCAGGATCAGCCGCTGCGCGACGATGTTCAGCAAGATCGCCGTCAGCGCCACGAGAATCGCCGAGACGAAAAGCACCTGAAGCGCAAATTCGACCATTGCGGCGCGCAGTGGGGCGGTATCGAGGGTGATCTCGATTAGCTCGCCGGCCTGGTTAACAGGCGCGCCGATCACCCGGATAATCTCGTTATCGGGCCGCAAAAGCTGGCGGGCCGCGTCACGAACCGATTTGAACGCCCAGTCATCGCGCAGATCATAGGTGGCCGAAATCGGCGAGGGCAGCGGCGAAGACAGCACAAGCTGGCGCACGTCATCGCGGCGCAAGACGACGTTATAAACCTCGGCGGTGCGCAGCAATTCCGATTCCAGCTCGGGCCCGATCGCCTCGTCGGTGGCCAGCAGCGCAAGCGAGGCGATCTGCGCCTTTTCCAGCCGGCTTTGCAGGTAATCAATGCGAAACCCCGACACGGCCGGCACAAGAATCAGCAGCTCCGCCAACGCAACGAAAACGATGGTCAGCAGGGCGAAGCGGCCGGACAAGCTGTTAAGCGACATCGGTGCCTGTAGGGTTTGCCGCGGATCTTGCGTCCGCATACTGCGCGTTCTAGCGAGGCTGGGGCGGAAACTCAAATCCTTGCGCCGCAAAATGGTGCTTTTCGCGCGAATTTACGCCGCTTTTTACGCGATACGCCGTTGACTCGCGCGGGCGGTTGGCCTATCTGACGGGCTTCGAACAAACCACGCGGTCGCGTGGGGTGCGCGCTTTGTGCTTTCCCCAGACCTTCCGCGCTTGCAGAAACCGGAGTTGAAAACATGACGAAGCGCACGTTCCAGCCGTCGAATCTCGTCCGCGCCCGCCGCCACGGCTTTCGCGCGCGCATGGCCACCAAAGGCGGCCGCCGCGTGCTGAATGCCCGCCGCGCGAAGGGTCGCAAGCGTCTTTCGGCATAATTTGCTGCAAATCGGGTCGCGTTCGCGCCCGAAGCGAGATCATATGCCGCCGCTTTCCCCGCAGAATGCTGAGTTTCAGCCTGACGCGACGGAAGCGGCGGCTTTTTCTATGCCGGCCCCGGCGATCGAAACCCTGCTCAAGCGCGCCGATTTTTTGCGCGCGGCCAAGGCGTTGCGTCAGGGGATGCCCGGTTTTCTGCTTCAGGCAAGGCCGCGCGGCGATGGCGCCGAGACGGTGAGGGTCGGGTTCACCTGCTCGAAAAAGCTCGGCAACGCGGTGGTTCGCAACCGCGCGAAACGGCGCCTTCGCGCGATCGCGCGCGCTGTGCTGCCCGGCGCTGCGAAATCCGGGTGGGATTATGTTCTGGTCGGACGGCCCGAGGAGACAATCGCGCGCGAATACAGTCTCTTGCAGGGCGATCTTGAGACAGCGCTCCGCCGCGTCCATAGAGGCGCGAGATGAGCCCGCTTGCCCATATTTTCGCGCTGCCGGTCCGCGCTTACCGCCTTTTGCTCAGCCCGTGGGTCGGGCATGGGTGCCGGTTCCAACCGACCTGCTCGGCCTATGCGCTCGAGGCGCTTGCGAGCCACGGTGCACTGCGCGGGGCGTGGCTTACCCTGCGGCGAATCGGGCGCTGTCATCCTTGGGGCGGCGACGGGTTCGATCCGGTCCCGCCGCCGCAAATCGGCAGGCAAGAAAATGAATAAAAATCGACTTATCGGGCTCTTGGCGATCATCGCCGCGGCGGTTTTCATGATCGTATTGTTCACTTTCGTCCTTAATTCACTGGGCCTTGCGATATGATAGCGGACGCGCGCAGCGACATTCACGCGCTCTTTGACGGCGCGCCCGATACGACCGAATTTCGCAAACTGCGCAAGCGGATCGTCCGCGAGACGCGCGCTGCGATCGACGATTTCGGAATGGCGCGGGCGGGCGATCGGTGGCTCGTCTGCCTCTCGGGCGGCAAGGACAGCTACACGCTGCTGGCGGCGCTGCATGAATTGCAGTGGCGCGGGCTGCTGCCGGTCGATCTGCTGGCCTGCAATCTCGATCAGGGCCAGCCGGGTTTTCCGGCGACAGTGCTGCCGGAATTTCTTTCAAAACGCGGGGTTACGCACCGGATCGAATATCAGGACACCTACTCGGTGGTGGTCGACAAGATCCCGCCGGGCGGGACGATGTGCAGCCTTTGCTCGCGTCTGCGGCGCGGCAATCTTTACCGGATCGCGCGTGAAGAGGGCTGTTCCGCCGTGGTTCTGGGCCATCACCGCGACGATATTCTCGAGACGTTTTTCATGAACCTGTTCCACGGCGGGCGTCTCGCAACTATGCCGCCCAAGCTCTTGAATGAAGAGGGAGATTTGGTCGTTCTCCGACCGCTCGCCTATGTGTCCGAGGCCGATTGCGCGCGGTTTGCGAATGCGATGAATTATCCGATCATCCCCTGCGATCTTTGCGGCAGCCAGGAGGGTCTGCAACGCGCTCAGGTCAAGCGGTTGCTGGACGAGTGGGAGGCGCGCGCGCCGGGGCGCCGGCAGGTGATGTTCCGCGCGTTGATGAATGTGCGGCCCTCGCATCTGGCCGACCCGAAGCTCTTTGATTTCATGTCGCTTTGGCCCGCAGAGGGGGCGGAGGCCGATCTGGGCGACGTGCCGGTCCTGCGCGAACATTAACGGAACAAAAAGGAATATCGCGTAGATTGAGCTTGTTCGGATAGCCGAATCGGGGACATCTATGTGGAAAATTTCTGACCTTCTTCAAGGCCTTGCACCAAAATCGCCCCTGCGCGCTGAGCCGCCGGACCTCGCGCATTGCCCAGCGGGTGAGGTGCGGCCGAAGCTGCGCACGGCTGGCGCTGTGCGCTTTCGGCCGGAAATTTCTTGCAATAGCAGCCGCTTGGCCGGGGCCGAGGCGTTTATCGACGGCCGCCCGCCAGACAGTCTCGGCGCGGCAGAGATCCGGCGGCTTGTCGATTGTGCCGTTGCCGCTTTGCGCACTTGCGCGGATGCGGGCGCGCCGCCGCCGCAGATTGCCCTGACGATCCCGGTCGCGGCCCTTTCGGAGGGCTGGCTTGCCGATCATGTGATTTGGGAATGCGACCGGCTCGAGGTTCCCCCCCATCGCCTGCTTCTGCGCGCCATACGCGGCGATGCACCGCTGCTGGACGGCGCGGCGGCGGGGCGCGTGATGGGCAGGCTCGCGGATGCGGCCTGCGGGCTTGATCTCGACGATCTGCCCGCGCTTCGCCATCGCCATGCTGATCTCGCGGGCAAGGCCGCGCGGCGCGTGCGGGTGAACGGCGCAGAGGGAATGGATGCGGCGGTGCTCTCGATCATGGCGCTTGCCGATCATCTTGGCCTGCCGGTGCTGGCCGAACGGATCGAGACGCGCGATCAGCTTTTCTGGCTGGCGCAGATTGGTTGCGATATGGTCTCGGGCCCGGTCACCGGCGCGCCGCTCGATGCGGAAGAACTCGCCTTGATGGCCGCGCAGGGCGGCTCGGGCGCGGCGGCGCGCGCGGGACAATATGCCGCGTGAATGCGGCGGCACACCGGCCTGGAAAGCCCCGAAACAGCGCAGCGCTCACGCGATAATTTCGCGATTCGCCTTGACCTTTTGCTGCCCCTTCTGTTGAACCGGCCCGAACCGCGACTGGCTGAATTGGTGACGGAATGGACGACAATAACCGCAATCTGATCCTGGCGATCGTGCTGTCGATGCTGGTGATCGTGGGCTGGTCCACCTTCTTCGCGCCGCAGCCGCAGCAGCAGGCAGAGGCGCCGGCCGTCACGCAGCCGGCAGATGGAGTCGCGACGCCCGCACCCGCGCCTGCGCCCGGTGCGGCACCGGTCGCGCAAACTGCCGAGATCACCGCCGCCGCCGAGCCTGCGGCGCGCATCGAAATCGCGAGCGATTCGCTTTCCGGCTCGCTCTCGCTGGCCGGAGGGCGGATCGACGATCTTCTGTTGACCGGCTATCGCGA
>JAUNRZ010000081.1:0-3884 GCA_030539455.1 Paracoccus sp. (in: a-proteobacteria)
AATGGTGGGCGGTGAGGGATTCGAACCCCCGACATCTTCGGTGTAAACGAAGCGCTCTACCAGCTGAGCTAACCGCCCCTTCGCGCGCTTTTAGCCCGAGGGGGCGGCGCCTGCAACGGGGGTTAGTCGCGGAAATGGCGGCTTTCGCGGATCTGGTCCCAGGCCCAGACGACCTCGGCGAGGCGGTCCTCGTCGCGGCGGTCGCCGCCGTTCATGTCAGGGTGAAGAACCTTCACCAGAGCCTTGTATTGCTTGCGAATTTCTCCGCGCGTCCAGCCGTCCTGCGCTTCGAGAATATCCAAGGCGCGGCGCTCGGTCGGGGGCAGTTTGCGGCGCGGCTGGCCGGTGCGCGCATCGGGGCTGGTGCCGTTCGCGCCGAGGATCTCGAGCGGGTCCGACACGCCGTGGCGTGCCCATGCGCGGTCCTGCGCGGCGCGGCCGAACGGCTTCGTCGGCCGCTCCCACACGGTCGCGTTGTCGAGGAAATTCTGGAACTCCTCTTCCGACTGGCCCTGAAAATAATTCCAGTTGAGGTTGTACTCGCGCACATGCTCCTTGCAGAACCAGAAATAATCGTCGAGCGCGCGGGGTGATTTCGGCGCCCGGTACTGCGCGCTTTGCGTGCAGCCTTCCTTGTCGCATACCCGCGTCGAGGTCTCGAACGCGCCCGACATCCCGCGCCGCCCCTTCGAGCGCCGCTTCTTGTCGCTTTTCGCCGAAAGATCGAAGCCGAAGGGGTCTTCTGTGCTCATGATCTGCCCTGTCCTGCCGTGCCTTGTCTTTTTCGGGACCGACAGTCTAAGCTATTTCACGGCATTTGTAAGGGGGTGCCATGATCGAGACGGAAATCCGCGAACGGCTCGCGGTGCTGGAGCCGAGCAGGCTCGAGGTGATCGACGAGAGCGAGCAGCATCGCGGCCATGCCGGCTGGCGCGAGGGCGGCGAGACCCATTTCCGCATCCGCATAAGCGCGCCGAGCTTCGCTACGATGAGCAGGCTGGCGCGTCACCGGGCCGTCTATGAGGCGATGGGCGATCTGACCGAGCGCATCCATGCGATTGCGGTGGAGGCGGATGGGGGGTGAGGTTCTGTCTGGCGCCCCGGCCTGCGACCCCAGATCTCAACCCGTGTGAAACCTAGGGCGACGAGGCGCTGCGCGTTCGGGGCAGCGCCTCCCTACAGCCCATAAATCCCCCCAAACTTCTCCTCCAGATAGGCCAGCAGCGGCTCGGGCCCGACCTCCATGCCGCTCGCTGCCTCGATCAGCTCGCGCGCGGGCAGCAGGGCGCCGTGGCGTTGGACTTGCTCGCGGAGCCATTCGACGGCGGGGCTCGCGTCGCCCTCGGAGAGGGCGGTGTCCAGATCCGGCAGGGCCGCGCGCATGGCCTGGTGCAGGCAGCCCGCATAGACATTGCCAAGCGCGTAGGTCGGGAAATAGCCGAACAGCCCGACCGCCCAGTGCACGTCCTGCAAGACCCCGTTCGAGGGCTTGTTCACCGCCACGCCGAAATCGGCGAGGAAGCGGGCGTTCCAGGCCTCTTCGAGATGTTCTGGCTCGATCTTGCCGGCGATCAGGTCGCGTTCGAGATCAAAGCGCATCATGACGTGGAGGTTATACTGCACCTCGTCGGCCTCGGTGCGGATATAGCCGGGGCTCACGCGGTTCACGGCGCCGTAGAACGCGTCCGCGTCCGCGACGCTGAGCCCGTTGAACGCATCGCTCATCCGCTCGAACAGCCAGCCGGTGAAAGCGCGCGAGCGGCCGATCTGGTTCTCGTAGATCCGCGATTGCGATTCGTGAACGCCGAGCGAGACGCCTCGGCCCAGAATCGTGAAGGCGTAGTCGCTGTCGATGCCGAGCTCGTAGCTTGAATGGCCGACCTCGTGCATGGTCGAATAGAGGCAGTTGAACGGGTCGGTCTCGACGACGCGGGTGGTGATGCGGCTGTCCTGCCACCGGCCCGAGCTGAAGGGATGGACCGCCATGTCGAGCCGCCCGCGGCTCCAGTCATAGCCGAACGCGGTCGCGCATTGACGGGCGAGGCGAAGCTGGGTTTCCTGCGGGAAATGGCCGCGCAGCGTCTCGGGCTGGCGGGCCGCGCCCATCACATCGTCGCGCAGGCGCACAAGGCGCGGGCGCATTGCATCGAAGAGCCGGCTGATATCGTCGGCGCGCGCGCCCGGCTCGTAATCATCAAGCAGCGCGTCGTAAAGCGCGCCCGCGCCCGCGCTGCTATCGGCCAGATGCCCGGCTTCTTCGCGCTTGAGCATCAAGATCTCGGCAAGGCTGGGCAGGAAGGCGCCCACATCGTCATTGCCGCGCGCCTCGGCCCAGATGCCCTGGGCGAGCGACGTGGCGCGCGCCAGCTCGGCGGCAAGCCGGGCCGGGATGCGCGTTGCGCGGCGGTAATCGCGCCCGATCAGCTCGAGCATGCGGCGGTCCTCGTCGTCCTCGGCCTCGCCCGCCGCGAGATCGAGCCATTCGCCGACGCGCGGATCGGCGCGGCGCTCGTGCAGGACGGCCTCGATCGCGGCCATCTCATCCGCCCGCTGCTCGGTCGCGCCGCGCGGCATGACGGTTTCCTGATCCCAGCCGAGCCGTTCGGCGATCGAGGACAGCGCCTCGGTCGTGCTCTGGTGCTCCATCAATGCGTCGAACGCGCTCATGCCCTTGTCCCCCTTAGCGACGTTTCAATCGGATAGCGCGCATGGTGGCGCGCGCGCAGGATCAGCACAAACAGCGCCACCGCCCCCGCCTGATGGGTCAGGGCAAGCGCGAGGGGCGATGCGTGGATCACGTTGAAGATGCCCAGCAGGATTTGCAGACCCATCGCCGCGAGCATGACGCTGAACGCGCCGCGCGTGACGGGATGGGGCGAGCGGCGCGCGCGCAGCCACACGATCACCGCGAAGATGGCCAGCAGGTAGCCGGCCATGCGGTGGGTGAACTGCACGAGGGCCGGGTTCTCGATCACGTTGCGCCAGCCAAGCTCGGCCATCCAGATCGCCGAGGGGATCCATTCGCCGCCCATGCGCGGCCAGCCGGTATAGGTCCGGCCCGCGTCGATCCCGGCGACAAGCGCGCCGATCAGGATTTGCAGGAATGCGAAATGCATGAGGCCGGTGGACATGGAGAAGAGCTTGGCCTCGCCGGCGCGGCGCGCGCGCATCAGCTCGGCCTCGCTGCGCGAGAGCTGCATGACATACCATGCGATCAGGCCCAGAATGGCGAAGGCGAGGCCCAGATGGATCGCAAGGCGGGTGCTGGCGACGCGCACCGCCTCGCCGCCAAGGCCCGAGCTGACCATCCACCAGCCGATTGCGCCCTGGAGCCCGCCGAGAAGCCCGATCCCGAGAAGGCGCGGTGTCCAGCCCGGCGGGATCTGGCGGCGGAAGGCGAACCATGCCAGTCCAAGCGCCCAGACGAGGCCGATCGCGCGGCCCAGCAGGCGGTGCGCCCATTCCCAGTAATAGATCGTCCTGAACTCGGCCATGCTCATGCCGCGATTGACCAATTCGTATTGCGGGATCTGGCGGTAGAGATCGAATTCGCGCTGCCACGCCTCGGCCGATAGCGGCGGCAGCGTGCCGGTGACGGGGCGCCATTCGGTGATCGAGAGCCCCGATCCGGTCAGCCGTGTCGCCCCGCCAAGCGCGATCATCGCAACCAGCATCACAAAGAGCACCACGAGCCATGCCCGGATCGCGCCCCGCGCGCCGCGCGGGCGGGCGTCGATCGCGCCGGTCGCAGCGGGGGCGGCTTTGGGCGCGCTCGCATCGACCTCTTGGAAGATCGCTCGTTTGGCCATGTCGTGCTCCTTGTCAGTCGGCGCGGAATGTGACGAACGGGGCGCCGGAAGGCAAGAGCGCGAAGGGCTGCGCCC
>JAUNRZ010000081.1:3984-6262 GCA_030539455.1 Paracoccus sp. (in: a-proteobacteria)
CGGGCCGGGCCAGATCGCGCGCCCGCCCCGCGCCAGACGGTGCCAGTCAAAGCGCGGGCCGGGATCGCATTTGCGGCCTGGCGCCATGTCGGAATGGCCGATCACGCTTTCGGGGCCGATCCCGTGCCGCGCCATGATTTCGTCGAGCAGATCCTCGAGCGCGTCCATCTGCCGCGCGGCAAAGGGGCAATCGCCGGGATTGACCAGCTCGATCCCGATCGAGCGCGAGTTGATGTCCTCATGCCCGAGCCAGCTTCCCGCGCCTGCGTGCCATGCCCGCCGGTTCTCGGGGACGAGCGATTCGCATCTTCCGTCCTCGAAGATCAGCCAATGGGCGCTGACTTCGGCGGCCGGATCGCAGAGCCGCGCGCGGGCCGAGGCTCCGTCCGCCATCCCGGTGTAGTGCAGGACGATCAGATGGGGCGCGATCCCGCCGCGCCTGTCGCCGTGGTTCGGTGAGGGCGGCGGCTCAGAGCCCGGCATGGATGCGGTAGGGCTCGGGGTTCCAGCCGCAGACGAAGCCGTCCCCGTCCGGGTCGAGCCCGAGCGGGTCGTTTTGCGGCCCGCCCGCCGCGATGAAGGCAAGCTGGGCGGCGGCCGCGTTGGCGTAGCGCGCGCAGGCGGCCTCGGCAGCGGCGGCTGAGCCGCCCGAGCGGTTGAACGCAGCCGTTCCGGGGGCGTGCTGTTGGGTGAGCGCGTAGCGGATCAGGGTTTGCGACGGGCTGGGGCGCCCTTCCGCTGCGGTGACGGTTGCCGCTGTGGCCACGCGGTCGGCGCCTTGGGGCGCGGGGCGCGCGGGGGCAGCGGCAGGGCGCGCCTCGGCGCCGCTGACCGGGTCGACATAGGCCCCCTGCCCCCGCACTTGGGCGACCCGCCCGCCGCGCACCACTCTGGCGCCCGGCGTGTAGGTGGCGGCGGCGATGCGCTCTTCGGGCGTCGGTGCCTCGAGCGGCAGCGCGCGCGGGATGGTGCGCTGCGGCGCGGCCTCGCCGCGCAAGGCGGCCTCGCGCGCGGCGAGATACTGCCCGTAGGGATCCTCGCCCTCGGTGCGAAAGCGCGGGTCGGTGAATTCGCGGTCATCCGTGCAGGCGCCCAGCACCGCCAGAGCGGAAGCCGCAATCAACACCCTGCCCATCGCGCGCCGCTTAGCCATGTCTCACCACCATTTTCCGGGCCGCGCGGTAAAGCCGGCCGCTTCTTCCAGCGCAAGCGCGTGGTTCAAGAGATCGCCCTCTTCAAAGGGCCGTCCGATCAGTTGCAGGCCAAGCGGCAGGCCCTGCTTGTCAAGCGCCACCGGCACCGCGATGCCCGGCAGCCCGGCGAGGTTCACCGTCACCGTGAACACATCGTTGAGATACATCGCGACCGGGTCATCCCCGCTCATCTCGCCGAGACCGAACGCGGCCGAGGGCGTCGCGGGCGTCAGGATCGCATCGACGCCGGAGGCGAATGCCTCGTCGAAATCGCGCTTGATAAGCGCGCGGACCTTGCGCGCGCGGTTGTAATACGCGTCGTAGAACCCGGCCGAGAGAACATAAGTCCCGATCATCACCCTCCGCTGGACCTCGTGGCCGAAGCCTTCGGCGCGGGTCTTTTCATACATCTCGGTGATGCCGTCGCCCTGCCCGAGCCGCGCGCGGCGCCCGTAGCGCACCCCGTCATAGCGCGCGAGATTCGAGGATGCCTCGGCCGGCGCGATGACGTAATAGGCCGGCAGCGCGTATTGCGTATGGGGGAGCGAGATATCGACGATCTCGGCCCCTGCCGCGCGCAGCATCTCGGCGCCGCGCTGCCAGACCGCGTCGATCTCGGCGGGCGTGCCGTCGATGCGATATTCACGCGGAATGCCGATCTTCTTGCCGCGCAGATCGCCCGTCAAGGCGGCTTCGTAATCGGGCACGTCGCGATCGGCGCAGGTCGAATCCTTGTCATCGCGCGAGGCCATCGCGCCCAGCATGATCGCCGCATCGCGCACCGATTTCGTCATCGGCCCGGCCTGATCGAGCGAGGAGGCAAACGCGATCGTCCCCCACCGGCTGACCCTGCCATAGGTCGGCTTCAGCCCGACCGTGCCGGTAAACGCGGCCGGCTGGCGGATCGAGCCGCCCGTATCGGTGCCGGTCGCAGCAAGGCACAGATCGGCGGCAACCGCCGCGGCCGAGCCGCCGGACGAGCCGCCCGGCGTCAGATCGCGCCCGTCCGAGAGCTTCCAGGGATTGACCGCGCGGCCGTAAACGCTCGTCTCATTGGACGAGCCCATCGCGAATTCGTCCATGTT
>JAUNRZ010000081.1:6362-10310 GCA_030539455.1 Paracoccus sp. (in: a-proteobacteria)
CCGTCCCGCGCCTCGGCAATGCTCAGCCGGTTCAGATCGCTCATTCCACCACCTTCGGGACGGCAAAGAACCCCTCGCGCGCATCGGGCGCATTGGCGAGGATCTTCTTCTGATAATCGCCGTCGCTGACCACATCCTCGCGCCGCTTGAGGCGCATCGGCATCACGCCCGTCATCGGCTCGACGCCCTCCACATCAACCTCGGAAAGCTGATCCATGAAGGCCAGAACGCCGTTCAGTTCAGAGGCGAGCGCCGCAAGCTGGTCCTCGGGCACCGCGATCCGCGCCAGATGCGCGACCTTGCGCGCCTCGTCTTGGGTGATGGACATACGTGCTCCTTTCGCTTGAGGCGGGTTTAGCCGCGCGGCGCCTGTGCTGCAAGCGGGCTAAAGTGTGACCTCCTCCATCACCTCGGGCGCGATCACCTGAATGCCCGGCAGCGCCTTCGAAAGCGGGCCGGCATCCTGCGCCAGAAGCGGGAAGGTGCCGTAATGGGACGGCAGCACGGTCTTGAAGTCGAAGAATTTGCGCGCGGCGAAGGCTGCGCGGTCCATGTCCATCGTGAAATGACCGCCGCAGCACAGGATACCGATATCGGGTTTGTGCAGCTCGGCCATCCAGCCCATATCGGCCATGATGTCGGTATCGCCCGAGAAATAGATCACATGGCCCTCGCCCGCGATCATGTAGCCCGCCTCGGCGCCCGCATAGACGGGCCCGTTCTCGCCCGAGACGGAGGAGGAATGAACCGCGTTCACCATCGTGACCTTCGCGCCGCCCAGATCGACCGTGCCGCCCTTGTTGAAGCCGATCACCTCGGTGCCGTGCGCGCTTTCCCAATGGCTCATCAGATCGAAGATACCCGCGACCTTCACCCCCGTCTCGGCGGCGATCGCCACGGCTTCCGAGGCGTGATCGCCGTGGCCATGGGTGATGAGAATATGGGTGGCGCCTTGCAGCGCGTCCTTGCGGCGCGCATCGGGGAAGGACGGGTTGCCGTCAAGCCACGGGTCGATCAGGATCACCGCATCCTCGATCTCGATCCGCCAGCTTGCATGTCCAAGCCAGGTCAGTTTCATCGCTGCTCTCCCTAATTTGCCTTAGCCCGGACTGTAACGCCCTGCCGAGCGCGTTCAAGCGCCGTAGCGTCATGCGACCCGGCCTGCGGGCGTTAAGCTTCTATTAATCAATCTATGGTTGATCTGCCGGAGCGAAACAAAATGACAGGCGTGGGCAGATGTCTTTCAGAGTGCAGTTATTGACGTTCGACTCGGCATTGCCGGGCAACAGCAGCCATCTTTTCGGGGACGGTTTCCGGCGGGCCTATATCGAGCCAAAACTGGTCTCGAGCGAGTGGATCTATTTCTCGGACCCCGACGATACGATGATCACCATCAGGCCGGACACGACGCAAATTCAGCGTGAGGGGCAAAGCCTGCTGGTCGATCACATGATCGGCGGCACCTTGGTTCCGGCGGGCACTACGCTCACCTTTTACAACCGCACGCGAATCACGGCGTATGGCGATGACGGGCGGACCTACTATTATTATGCCTATGAACCGCGAACGCCCGCGCTCAACGTCGCCGGCAGCGTTATAGGCGCACGGCGCCATACGATGATCGTCGTGCCCGACCCCGAGCGCAGCCCCGCTGCGCCGCCCTTTGATCCGTTGACGATGGCGATCACGACGGCCCGCGCCGATGCCGGCAATTCACTGACCCAAGCCGTTGCCCATGCCGACATCCCGCCCGAATATCTCGCCGTCCCCTGCTTTGTCGCGGGCACGCTGATCGACACCGCGTCGGGGTCGCGCGCGGTCGAGACTCTGCGGCCCGGTGATCTGGTGATGACGCGCGATCATGGGGCGCGCGTGGTCAACTGGGTCGGGGGGCGGCATCTGTCGGCGGCAGCGCTTGATCTGCGGCCCAATCTGCGGCCGGTGCGGATCAAGGCGGGCGCGCTTGGGCACGGGCTGCCGACGCGCGATCTGCTGCTCTCGCCGCAGCACCGGGTGCTGGTCTGCTCGCGGATTGCCGAGCGGGTTTCGGGCGCGGGCGAGGCGCTTGTCGCGGCCTGCCATCTTGTCGGGCGCGCGGGGATTGCCGCCGAGACGCCGGAAAACGGGGTCAGCTACCACCATATCCTGCTGCGCAAGCATGAGCTGGTGCGCTCGGAAGGCTGCTGGAGCGAGACGCTTTATTGCGGCCCCGAGGCGATCAAGACGCTCACCCCCTCGGCGCGGCGCGAATTGTCGGCGCTGTTTCCCGAATTCTTCGCGCCCGGCGCCGATTGCCCGGCACCCGCGCGCCCGTTCATGTCGGGCCGGCAGGCGCGCGAGCTGGTTCGCCGCCACGACAAGCATCAAAAGCCGCTGCTTGAGGATGCGTGATCCTCAGCGGTTCTGGCGCACCGTGCCGAGATCCGTGATGTCGTAGCCGCCGAGATACGCGGCGCGGCGCGCGAATTCCTCGCTGCGGCAGAAGCTTAGCAATGTCTGCACCGGCGGGTCGAAATAATCGCGCCGGCGCATGGCCAGATCGAAGCTCTCATCCTCGACGAGCGGGATGAAGCCGAGCCTGCCTGCCGCAGCTTTCAGCCCAAAGCCGCAATCGGCCTCGCCGGTCTCGATCAGGGCGGCGAGATCGGCATGGGTCTCGGCCGCGCGCGGCACGATGCTCAGATCGCTCGGCGTGATCCCCTCGCGGCGCATCAGCACCTCGAGCAGAAGCTGCGAGCCCGCCCCGTCCCCGCGCAGCGCGAAGCGAAGGCCCGAGGCGGCCGCGTCCGCCAGCCCGCGCAGCCCGGCGGGGTTTCCCGGGGGCGTCAGCAGCCCCTGAACGCGCCGCGCCCAATGGATCACGACATGCCCGCTTCCCGGGAGGTAATTCTGCACCGCGACGAGGTTCCACGACCCGGTATCGGGGTCGATCAGGTGGCAGCCGGCCAGCACCGCGCGCGCCGCCGCAAGCTCTTCCAGCCCGTGGACCGAGCCGTTCGCCAGCACGGCGAGCCCCGCCCCTGACTGCCGCATCGCCCATTCCAGCAGCGGATCGTTTGAGCCCGCATAGATCAGCGGCGGCGGGGCGAGCCCGGCCTGCGGCAGCTCGGCCTGCGCCTCGAGCCAGGCATCGATCAGCCGGCGCGGGAACAGCAGCTTGCCCGTCGCGCGGCTGAACGGGATCGCCTTGCGCGCCACCATCTCGTAGATCGTGCGCTCTTTCAGGCGCAGATAATCGGCCACCTCGCCGGTGGTCATCAGGGAATATCCGCCCGACAGCATCGTTGTCGCCTTGTTCACCGCAGCGATCCTCCTGCAATTTACCGCATAATCCTGCAAGTATTACATATTTGGCAAGGATGCGCGATTATGTTCCAATGAGCGCGAATTTGGAGCGAATTACAAGATGACCGGCAGTTTCGCCACCGCGTTCGATCTGATCTGGTCGGCTGACGCCGCGCTTATGCAGATCATCGGCCTCTCGCTGCGCGTCTCGCTGAGCGCGGTGGCGCTTGCCTGCCTGATCGGGCTGCCGCTTGGCGCCGCGCTCGCGATCGCGCGTTTTCCGGGGCGCGGCGCGGTGATTGTCGGCTTCAACGCGCTTATGGGCCTGCCGCCGGTCGTCGCGGGGCTGCTTGTCTATCTGCTGCTGTCACGCTCGGGCCCGCTTGGGGGGCTCGCGCTTTTGTTCACCCCGCCCGCGATGATCATCGCGCAATTCGTGCTGATCCTGCCGATCGTCGTCTCGCTGACCCGCTCGGTCATCGAGGATCTCTGGGCCGAGTATCGCGAGCAGCTTCGCAGCCTTGGCGCGAGGCGGCTTCAGGTGCTTGGCACGCTGCTCTGGGACGGGCGGGTGAGCCTTCTGACCGGCGTTCTGGCCGGGTTCGGCCGCGCCTCGGCCGAGGTCGGCGCGGTGCTGATCGTGGGCGGCAATATCGCGGGCCA
>JAUNRZ010000082.1 GCA_030539455.1 Paracoccus sp. (in: a-proteobacteria)
AGCGCCAGCAGGCGCGGCGGCCGGGTCAGCCGGAGCGGCAGCCGGATCGGCGGCGGGCTGCTGTGCATCAGCCGGCGCGGCGCCTTCCACTTGCGTCGCCGGAGCGGCCTGCGTCTGCACCGAGACTTCGGCCTCGCCGACTTGCTGGACCACGACTTCCGGCTCTTCCGTCTCGTAGGTGACGGTCGGCTCGGCGCGGTTCACGATGACCTCGGCGGGCTGCGCCTCGCCTTCCTGACGCACGACCGCATCGGCGGTGGTGACGGTCACGACAGGCTCGAGATCTTCGGCGGTCGCGCCCTCGGGGGCAAAGCGGCCATCGTCAAGCTCGACCAGACCGGTCGGGCCGGCATCGCCAAGGGCCAGTTCAACGACCGGCTGCGGCATGGTGACGTTCACGACCGGATCGGGGATGTTCACAACGATCTCGGGCTGCACGTCGGTCATGCTGACGGTCGGGTCGGGCCAGTTGATGATGATTTCCGGCTCGGGCATCATCACGGTGATGCGCGGCTGCGGGATCTCGACATTCACGGTCGGACGGGCCTGACGCACGGTGATTTGCGGCGCGGCCTCTTCGACGGTGACCGACTGGCGCGGCGTCGTCACGGCGATATCGGCAGCGCCGGCCTCGACCGACACTTCCGCCGGCGGCTGGTAAACGGCGACGTTCGCAGCAACCTCGACCTCTTGCTGGACGATCATGCGCTGGCTGACCTCGTCGGTCGCAACCAGAGCAAGCGCCTCGCTGTCGATCGCGCCACGCTCGTCCCAGGTGGTCAGCGTGATCTCGCAGCGCGCGACGTTGCCTTCGGCGATGATGCCTTCGACATCGGTGCGCACCTCTGCCTCGACTGCCTCATCGGCGGCCAGACGTTCGGCCAGCATGGCGCAGGCTTCAGGGTTGGTGGCGGCTTGCTCGGCGGTTTGCGCATGAGCACCGGTCAGTGCGAGTGCAGCAACCGAACCCAGCAAAGCAATTCGAGACATTTTGGTGAACATTTTGACCTCTGGTGTAGTGATGAAATACGGCACTTCAACGAGGTTTTTGAAATATTGTTCCCAATTCAGCTCACTGGTTATCAATTATTAATGATCTGGCGTGACAATCGGTGCAATTCGCGCGCGGAATTAACGCCGCTAAATTCGTTTGAAAAACACAGCATTGACATTGACAATCGTTAATTTTCGGAACCGCGCCGGCGGCGCGCGGCTTGTTGCTATGACGGGTGCTCTCGGCTAAGTGATCGGCGCGGTCACGGTTTCGCGGGCCGATCGGGTTTGGATAAGAAAAGGATTTCAGGATGCGGACCGGAACTATCATTGGCGTTGTCGTGGCGCTTGCCGTGCTGATTGGCGGCATCATCTGGTATAACAACTCGGCCGAGCGGCAACGAATCGCGCAAGAGGAACAAGAGGCCGCCGCAGCGCGGGTTGAGCAAGAGCGTGCGGCGGACAGCGTCGCCGACACCGCGGCCGAGCCGGCTGATGCGGATACCGATGTCGCGGCCGATACCGCCGATGCGGATGTTGTCGTTGTGGGCGATGAGGCGACCGGGGATGCGATCGTTGTCGAATCCGATACCTCGAACGCCGTTGTGATCCCCGCCGATGAAAGCGCGCAAAGCGTCGTCGTCGTGGACGAGGACACTGACGCTCCGCAGCCCGGCACGACGCAAGACGGCGTTCCGGTCGTCGGCGGCGCGCCCGCAGATGCTGACGCTGCCGAGACGGACGCTGCCGCGACCAATGACGCGGAAGCTGCGGCGGAAGCGGACGCCGAGGCTCCGGTGACGATCGACGTTGATCCGGCGCTTGACGCAGAGGACGATGCGGCGCTGACCGTGGAAGGCTTCGACCGCGAGCGTGTCCTGACGCTGATCGACGAAAGCGATGCGCTGAGCGAGAACCGCCGCTCGGCCATGCGCGCTCTGATCGAAGGCGCGAACCAGAACACCGAGATCACGCAATCGGCGCTGAACACCGTGCGCGAGGCGCTTGGCCTGCCGCGTCTGGACTAAGCGAGCCCCAATATGACGACAAAGCCCGGCCGCCGCGCCGGGCTTTTTCATGCGCGCGCTGCCTCTCGACAGCGGCCTCGTTCTGTCCGACAACGGGGCCATGAAAAAGACCGACAACCCTGCCGATCCGTTCAAGAAGGCGCTGACCGAAGCGACCCGCGCCCTCGCCGATGAACGCGAGCTGAACGTGACCTTCAGCGCCGACCCTTCCGGCGTTGCGGGGGACACGATGCGCCTGCCGCAAATCTCGCGCCGGATGACGCGCGACGAGATCGTGCAGGCGCGCGGCACCGCTGACGCGCTTGCCATGCGGATGCGCCATCACGACGCCGGAACCCACGCGCGGCTGGCCCCGTCCGGCCCGATGGCGCGCGAGATCTATGAGGCGCTTGAAACGGTCCGCTGCGAGGCTTTGGGCGCGCGCGCGATGCCCGGCGCGCTTTCGAATATCGATGCGAAGATGGGCGCCGAGGCGGAGCGCAAAGGCTACGGCGAGGTCAAGCAGGCCGCCGATATCCCGCTTGCTGTCGCAGCGGGCTATCTGATGCGCGAGGCGACCACGGGCCGCAAGCTACCCGCCGCTGCCGCGCACGCCGCCGATCTGTGGCGGGGCTTTGTCGAGGAACAGGCGGGCGGTGCGCTGTCCGAGGCGGGTGATCTCTTGGCCGATCAGGCCGCCTTCGCGCGGCTGTCGCGGCGGGTGATCTCCGAGCTCGGCTATGGCGATCAGCTTGGCGAGGACCCCGATCAGGCCGAGGATGACGCGGACGACAACGCCGAGCAGGAGGAGGAGGCGGGCGATAATCAGGCCCGCGATCAATCCGAGGAGGACGAGGCCGAGGCCAGCCCCGAACGCTCGCAGGATCAGACCCAGGACGAGCGTCAGGCACAGGTCTCGGCAGACGACATGGCCGAGTCGGAGATGGCCGAGGAAACCGAGATCCCCGACGCCGAAATGCCGCCCGAGCTGCCCCCGCCGGTCAGCGAGGCCAGCCCCGATTACCGCGTGTTCACGCAGGAATTCGACGAAGAGATAAGCGCCGAGGATCTGGCCGACGCGGCCGAGCTGGAACGCCTGCGCGCCTATCTCGACAAGCAGCTCGAGCCGCTGCGCGGGGCGGTCTCGCGCCTTGCGAACAAGCTGCAACGCCGGCTTCTCGCGCAGCAGAACCGCAGTTGGGAATTCGACAAGGAAGAGGGCGTGCTCGACGCGGGCCGGCTTGCGCGTGTCGTCGCGAACCCGACCACGCCGCTGTCGTTCAAGATCGAAAAGGACACCGAGTTTCGCGACACGGTGGTGACGCTGCTGATCGACAATTCCGGCTCGATGCGCGGCCGCCCGATCTCCATCGCCGCGATCTGCGCCGAGGTGCTGTCCCAAACGCTCGAGCGCTCCTCGGTCAAGGTCGAGATCCTTGGCTTCACCACGCGCGCTTGGAAGGGCGGGCAAAGCCGCGAGCAATGGCTGGGCGCGGGGCGGCCAGCGACGCCGGGGCGGCTGAACGATCTGCGGCACATCATCTACAAGGGCGCCGATGCGCCGTGGCGGCGGGTGCGGCCCAATCTCGGGCTGATGATGAAAGAAGGGCTGCTCAAGGAAAATATCGACGGCGAGGCGCTGGAATGGTCCTATCGCCGGCTGATGCGGCGCAGCGAGGCGCGCAAGATCCTGATGGTGATCTCGGACGGCGCGCCGGTCGACGACTCGACGCTGTCGGTCAACCCCGCGAGCTATCTCGAGCGGCATCTGCGCGACGTGATCGCGATGATCGAAAAGCGCCGGCAGGTCGAGTTGCTGGCGATTGGCATCGGCCATGACGTGACGCGCTATTACGAACGCGCGGTGACGATTACCGACGCCGATCAGCTTGCCGGCGCAATGACCGAACAGCTCGCCGCCTTGTTCGAGGCCGACCCGCGCAAACGGGCGCGCGTTCTGGGCATGAACGCGCAGCGCCGGGCGTGACGGGCGTGACGGGCGGGGCATGAGGGGGCAGGGCATCTCCGCCCGCGCGGCCTGGCGCTTTGGCGCGGCGTTGCTGGCCGGCGCTGCCGCTTTGCCGGCACATGGCGAGGGCGTCTTTCGCGCGCATCTTGAGGCTGTGGACGGCTCGGAATGGCCGGTCCTGCGCCTGCTTTTGGAGGTTACGGATGAAAGCGGGGGGTTTGCCGCGCATGAGGGACCGACCGGCGAGACCCTGCGCCCGATCGGCTGGACCGCGCCGCCCTCCGCGTCATCGCTGCCCGATCCGCGCGGCAATTGCGCACCCGCGCGGGGGCGGGCTTGCTACGAGGTCGCTTTGGCCGCTGATGGCCGGAGGCTGCCCGAGCCGCGCCAGATCACCTCGTCGCAACTGCCGGGAAGGAGTTTCCAATATCTCTGGCTGGAGGTGGATATGCCTCAGGGCGAACGCCCCGCCCGGACCGAGCTCGCCCTGAGCCTGACCGAACCCTCGGGCGGGCTACGCCTTGCCCATGACCAAGCGCAGCTGCCTGTTTCCTGGGGCGACAATGCGGATCTGTCGGGCGGTCCGTGGCGCTATCTGGCCGCAGAGGCGCTTGCGCAGCTAAGCGCGCCGGGCGATGCGACACCCGGGTTGGCGCCGGCCTCGCTTGAACTTCTGCGCGAGGCGCAAGATATCTGGTCCGATCTGCTCGAGGCCGATTGCCGTCTGCTGACCGAGCTCGGCCATTTCCGCGGCTCATCCCAGCCCGCCGAGCAATGTCTGTTCGAGCTGGCGAGCGAGCGCCACGCAGTTCTGATGCAACATTTTTCAGAGAGGATGGGAAATGACTGACCTGCTCTTTCAAAGCTTCGACGCCGCCACGCGTCCCGAGGACGGCCCGCCGCGCCTTGCCGCGCTTCGCGCCCGGATGGCAGAGGCGGGGCTCGATGCGTTCATCATCCCCCATGCCGACCGCTTTCAGGGCGAATATGTCGCGGCGCGGGACGAGCGGCTTGCGTTCCTGACCGGGTTTTCCGGCAGCGCGGGGCTCGCGGTCGTCACGGCGGATGAGGCCGGCGTCTTCGTCGATGGCCGCTACCGGGTTCAGGTGCGAAACGAGGTCGATACCGGGCATTTCACGCCGGTCAACTGGCCCGAGACGCAGCCCGCCGACTGGCTGGCGGAACGCGCGGGGCGGAGGGCTGTGCTTGGCTTCGATCCGTGGCTTCACACCGAGGCCGAGATCGACGCGCTGCGAAAGCGGCTGGACGGCGCCGGGGTCAAGCTGCGCGCGGTGGAAAACCCGCTGGACGCGATCTGGGAGGAGCGACCCGAGGCCCCGCACGGTGAGGTGCGGCTTCATGCCGAGCATATCGCGGGCCGGACCGCCGCCGAAAAGCGCGGGCAGATCGCCGCGATCCTGCGCGATGAAAATCAGGGCGCGGCGGTCATCACGCTATGCGATTCGCTCGCCTGGCTCTTGAATATTCGCGGCGATGATCTGCTGCGAAACCCTCTGGTGCAGGGCTATGCGATCATCGACGACGATGGCGGCGTGCAGGTCTTTGCCGCGCCCGAAAAGTTCGGTGCCGAGGTGCGCGGCGCGCTTGGCGCCGAGGTGCGCATCGCCCCGCTCGAGGCGTTCGAGGACGCGCTGAAGGGCCTTGCCGGCACTGTCCGCGTCGATCCGAAAACCGCGCCGCAGGCGGTGTTTGATCTGCTAAGCGGGGCCGAGATCGCCCGCGCCGATGATCCGATCATCATGGAAAAGGCGGTCAAGAACGTGGCCGAGATCGCGGGGATGCGCGCCGCCCATCTGCGCGACGGCGCAGCCATGGTGCGCCTGCTGGCGTGGCTGAGCGCGCAGCCGCCCGCCAGCCTCACCGAGATCGACGTGGTGCGCAAGCTCGAGGCGCTGCGCCGCGAGGCGGGGGCATATAATATCAGCTTCGACACGATCAGCGGGTCCGGCCCGAACGGCGCGATCGTGCATTACCGCGTGAGTGAGGCCAGCAACCGCGCGATCGGGGCGGACGATATCCTGCTGCTCGATTCGGGCGGGCAATATGCGGACGGGACGACCGACATTACTCGGACAATCGCGATGGGCACGCCCGAGGCAGAGGCGCAGGCGGCGTTCACGCGGGTTCTCGAGGGCATGATAGCGCTCTCGCGGCTGCGCTTTCCGAAGGGGCTGTCGGGCCGGGACATCGACGCGGTGGCGCGCGCGCCCCTGTGGACCGAGGGGCGCGATTACGACCACGGCACCGGCCACGGCGTCGGCGCGGCGCTATGCGTTCACGAGGGGCCGGCGCGCATATCGCGCGCGTCCGAGGTGCCGCTTCGGGCCGGGATGATCCTCTCGAACGAGCCGGGCTATTACCGGCGCGGCGCGTTCGGCATCCGTATCGAGAACCTCGTCGTCGTCAGCAAGGCCGAGGCCGAGCCGGGGCGCGAGATGCTGGGCTTCGAGACGCTGACTTTCGTTCCGATCGACCGGCGCATGATCCTGCCAGAGCTTTTGCCGGGCGCTGCGCGGGACTGGCTGGACCAGTATCACGCCGAGACCGAGGCGCGGCTTGCGCCGATGCTGGACGGGCCGGCGGACAAAGAGGCGCGGGCCTGGCTGACAGCCGCCTGCGCGCCACTTTAACCCTTCGCGCAAGCAAAAAGGCCGGGCAGTCGCGCCCGGCCTTTTGTTATTGCTGAAAGCCGGTCAGGTCAGCAGGAACACGCCGCCGATAATCAGACCCGACCAGATCAGGACGATCAGACAGAACCCCATGATATCGCGCGCTTTCAGCCCCGCGATCCCAAGCAGCGGCAGCGCCCAGAACGGCTGGAGCATATTCGTCCAGCCATCGCCCCACGCCACCGCCATCGCAACGCGGGTCATGTCGGCGCCCAACGCCTCGGCCGCCGGCAGCATGATCGGCGCCTGCACCGCCCATTGCCCGCCGCCCGAGGGGATGAAGATGTTGACCAGGCCCGCCGAGATGAACGACCAGAAAGCCAGCGTGTCGGCCGTCGAGATCGCGACGAACGCATTCGACATCGACGCGGCCAGCCCCGATTCCTGCATGATCGCGGCGATCCCGGCATAGAACGGGAACTGGATCACGATCCCCGCCCCGCCGCGCACCGCGTCATCCAGCGCCGCGAGCACGTTGCGGGCCGAGCCGTGCATCGCGATCCCGATCATCAGGAAGAGGAAGTTCACCACGTTGAGGTTCAGCGCCCCGCCGCCCAGAAAATACTGAACGAGCCACGCGACACCGGGCAGCGCGACCAGCCAGATCAGGATGGGCGAGGCCTCGGCCCGCTCGGCCGGGGTAGCGTCCGGGCCAAGCGGCGGCAGCTCGACCTGCGCGCCGAGCTTTGCGGGATCGACATAGACCGTCTCATCCTCGCGCGGCATCATCATGCGGTTGATGAAGGGAAGCGTGAAGAAGATCAGCCCGACGATCAGCAGGTTCCACCATGCGAAGATCGTCTCGGAGGTCGGGATCACGCCGATCTGGTCGGCGGTGAAATGCCCCTCGGTCGCGATGGTCAGCGGGACCGAGCCGGCGAGCCCGCCATGCCAGATCACGAAACCCGAATAGGCCGAGGCGACCAGAAGGCGGTAATCCACGCGGATCTGACGGGCGAGCTCCTTGGCGAAGATCGCCCCGACGACAAGACCGAAGCCCCAGTTGATCCAGCTTGCGGTCAGCGAGACGAACGTGACCAGCACGATCGCCTGACCGGGGCTTGACGCGATCCCGGCAAGGCGCGTCAGAAGCCTCCGCACCGGCGGCGACGAGGCAAGGATATACCCGGTCACGAGCACCAGAAGCATCTGCATCCCGAAGCTGAGCAGGTTCCAGAACCCGTTGCCCCACATCTCGACCACGGCGAGCGGCGTGTTGCGCTCGTAGAAGACCGCGGCGCCGAAGGCGATGATGGTCAGAACCAGAACAAAGATGAACGCGTCCGGCAGCCATCGCTCGACCATACGCGTCGCAGGACGCGACAGAAATCTCAGCATGATTGTCCCTCTCTCCCGTTTTTATCGGTGATCCGAGCTTGGGTCAGCGCGCCGCGCCGATCAAGCCTGAGATCAAATGAAAACGCGGCCCGCGAAGGGGCCGCGTCCTGATCTTCGCTGGCCGCGCTTAGCCAATCGCGGCGGCGCGCACCTCTTCGTCGATATGCTGTATATATTGCTCGAAATTGGCGGCAAACATCTCGACCAGCTTTTTCGCCTGCGCGTCATAGGCCGCCTGATCGGCCCATGTCTGGCGCGGGTTGAGCAGCACGTCCGACACGCCCGTCACGCGCAGCGGCACCTCGAACCCGAAATTCGGGTCTTTGCGGAATTCGGCATCGTCCAGCACCCCGCTCAGCGCCGCCGCCAGCAGCGTGCGCGTCGCGTTGATCGGCATCCGCGAGCCGACCCCGTAAGCCCCGCCGGTCCAGCCGGTATTCACCAGCCAGCAATTCGCGCCGCTTTGCGCGATCTTCTCTTGCAGCAGCTTGCCGTATTCCTCGGGGCGGCGCGGCATGAACGGGGCGCCGAAGCAGGTCGAGAAGGTCGGGATCGGCTCGACCACGCCAACCTCGGTGCCCGGCGTTTTCGAGGTGAAGCCGGACAGGAAGTGATACATCGCCTGCGCCGGCGTCAGCCGCGCGATGGGCGGCAGCACGCCGTAAGCGTCGCAGGTCAGCATGATGACATTTTTCGGAACGCCCGCCAGCCCGGTCGCCGAGGCGTTCGAGATATAATGCAGCGGATAGGCGCAGCGCATGTTATCGGTCAGCGAGTTGTCCTGAAAATCCAGCTCGAGCGTGTCGGGATCGTAGACCATGTTCTCGATGACGGTGCCAAATTTGCCGGTCGTCGCGTGGATTTCCGGCTCGGCGGCGGCCGAGAGATTGATCGTCTTGGCGTAGCAGCCACCCTCGAAGTTGAAGACGCCCTTGTCGGACCAGCCATGTTCGTCATCGCCGATCAGGATGCGCGCGGGATCGGCCGAAAGCGTCGTCTTGCCGGTCCCCGACAGCCCGAAGAAAATCGCGACATCATCCGTATCGCCCGGCGCATGGTTCGCGCTGCAATGCATCGGCATGACGCCGCGTTCGGGCAGCAGGTAGTTCAGCAGCGTGAACACCGCCTTCTTGTTCTCGCCCGCATATTCCGTCCCGCCGATCAGGATCAGCTTGCGATCGAAGTTGAGCGCGATGACCGTGCCGGACCGGCAGCCGTGCTTTTCCGGATCAGCCTTGAAGCCGGGGCAGTTGATGATGGTGAAATCGGCCTCGAACCCGGCCAGTTCGTCCGCTTCGGGGCGGCGCAGCAGATGGCGGATGAAGAGGTTATGCCAGGCGAGCTCGGACACGACCCGCACATCCAGTCGCTGTTCGGGGTCAGCGCCTGCGTAAAGATCCTGCACGAAATACTCGCCGCCCTTCATATGGGCCAGCATGTCCTCGTAAAGCGCGTCGAACGAATCGGGCTCCATCGGCGCGTTGTTCTCCCACCAGATCTGATCTTCGACCGATTTGGTGCGCACGACGAACTTGTCCTTGGGCGAGCGCCCGGTATGCGCGCCGGTGGAGACAAGAAACGTCCCGCCCTTGCCCAGACGCCCTTCGCCGCGCGCGATGGCGCGGTCGATCAGCGACGGCTCGAGCAGGTTGTAATGCACGCGGCCCAGCCCCTCGATGCCCTGATCCTCGAGGCGGAACTTCGGATTGACGCGCGGCTGAGACATTTTGCGGCTCCTGTCAGGTTCGGCTATGCGGCTTGGGGCTGCTATAGCATGGCAGTTTTATGAAAACAGAGGGGAGGCGGCGAATGTTAACGCAAACAGGCGCGGTTAGCGCAACCATCTGGGCTTTGCAATCCAGGGTTGTGCGCCTCGCCGCCGCAACACGGTTAACGGCATGACGGGCGGCGGCGTCGAGCTGCACGCGAGCGCGCTCGCGGCGGCGGGGCGGGCTGCGCTGATTCTCGGGCCGTCCGGTGCCGGGAAATCCAGCTTCGCCCTGACATTGCTGGCGCTTGGCGCCGGGCTGGTGGCGGATGACCGGGTGCGTCTATGGGGGGCGGATGGCGGGCTGATGGTCGGCCCGCTGGATCCGGGCAGGGGCCAAGGCACCGCCGATCCCGCCCGCCT
>JAUNRZ010000256.1 GCA_030539455.1 Paracoccus sp. (in: a-proteobacteria)
CCGAGACGGCGGATCATCACCGCTATTTCGAGGACGGCGCGATCGTGATCGATGACGGCCGCATCGTCGCCGTCGGCGATTACGCCGATCTCGCGCGGGAGGGGCTTGCCGAGACCGATCACCGCCCGCATCTGATCCTGCCGGGCTTTATCGACGCGCATCTTCATTTCCCCCAGCTCCAGATCGTGGCGAGCTGGGGCGCTCAGCTTCTCGACTGGCTCAACAACTACACCTTCCCCGCCGAGGCAGAGTTCGCTCACCCCGCCCATGCCGAGGCGATGGCGGGCCGGTTTCTGGACCTGCTTCTGGCGCATGGAACGACCACGGCGGCGGCGTTTTGTTCCTCGCATAAGTCCAGCGCCGAGGCGCTTTTCGCGGCGGCCGAGGCGCGCGGCATGGCGATGATCGCGGGCAAGGTGATGATGGATCGCGGCGCGCCGGATGAGGTTCTCGACACCGCGCAGCAGGGCCATGACGACAGTCTTGCCTTGATCGCGCACTGGCATGGGCGCAGCCGCGCGCGCTATGCGATCACCCCGCGCTTTGCGATCACGTCGAGCCCCGCGCAGCTTGAGGCAGCGGGGGCGTTGGCGCAGGCGCATCCCGAGTGCCACATTCAGACGCATCTTTCTGAAAACACGGCGGAAATCGACTATACGATGTCGCTTTACCCCGATGCGCGCGACTATCTCGATATTTATGACCGCTATGGCCTGCTCGGCCCCCAGACCCTGCTCGGCCACGCGATCCACCTCTCGGATCGCGAGATCGCGCACATGGCGGAGACCGGCAGCCGCGCCGTATTCTGCCCGACCTCGAACCTCTTTCTCGGCTCGGGGCTCTTTGACCGCGACCGGCTGCGCGCCGGGGGCGTGGTATCGGGCGTCGCAACCGATATCGGCGCGGGCACAAGCTGGTCGATGCTGCAAACGCTGAACGAGGGCTACAAGATATTGCAGCTGCGCGGCCAGAGGCTGGACCCGTTCGAGGCGTTCCACTGGGCCACGCGCGGCAACGCCATCGCGCTTGGCCTCGAGCGCGAGATCGGCACGCTCGCCCCCGGCAGCGCGGCCGATCTGGTCGTCCTCAACGCGCGCGCGACCCCCGCGATGACCCTCCGCATGGCCCGCGCCGAAAGCCTCGCCGAAGAGCTTTTCGCGCTCCAGATCATGGGCGACGACCGCGCGGTGGCGCAGGTCTATGTCGCCGGCGAGGCGATGCTGGGCCGCGGGTGAGGGCGGAGGCGGGTTTGGATCGCCGCAGACCGCTAACGGCGGGGAAGCGCCATCCGGCGACACGCGCGAAAAGAAGCGCCAAGCCGGCAAAGGCGTTCGCGAGACGATGGCGCCAAGCCGGCAAAGCCGCTCGCGATAAAGATCAGCCAGCACATCCGCGCTAACGAAGGAAGGCGCCAAGGCAGCAAAGCCGGGCGCGCCGATAACTTTCCCAGCCGGCGAAGCCGCGCACGATATGCAGGCTGCCAAGCCGGCATCGCAGCGATATAGCTACCGCACGCGCCGGGCCGGGGCGACCCGTCGGTGCAGCGGCAAAGGCGCGCGCTCGCCTATTTGAAGCGGTAGTTGATCCGCCCCTTGGTCAGGTCATAGGTGTTCATTTCCACCTGCACCTTGTCGCCGGCCAGAACGCGGATGCGGTTCTTGCGCATCTTTCCTGCCATATGTGCGATGATCTCATGGCCGTTTTCAAGCTCGACCTTGAACGTCGCATTGGGCAGGAGTTCCTTCACGACGCCGGGGAATTCGAGCATTTCTTCCTTGGCCATG
>JAUNRZ010000257.1 GCA_030539455.1 Paracoccus sp. (in: a-proteobacteria)
GCGGCGCGCGTCACCGGCTCGGGCGCGTTGAAATTATTGGCGCGCGCCTCGGAGGTGCCGGTGAAATCGACCTTCGCCCGGCGCGCCTCGCGGTCCACGGTGATCGCCACGCGGATCGTCTGGCCGGTATCGGTCGCGTATTCATAGCTGCAATCGGACAGCTTGCCGATCAGCCGCGCGACCTCTTCGGCGGCGTTGTCCTGGACGTGGCCCATATAGGCCTCGACCACGCCCAGCCCGAATTCATCCACCATCCGGCGCAGCTCGGCGATGCCGCGCGCATTGGCGGCGATCTGGGCCTTGAGATCGGCGATGTTCTGATCGGGGTTGCGG
Organism: Paracoccus sp. (in: a-proteobacteria); assembly: GCA_030539455.1. Taxonomy (GTDB): domain Bacteria; phylum Pseudomonadota; class Alphaproteobacteria; order Rhodobacterales; family Rhodobacteraceae; genus Paracoccus. The sequence continues at coordinate 334 of JAUNRZ010000257.1, forward strand.
CACGGGTAGGGGTGGTCGGTCAGAACGCGGCGCAGCGCGTCCTCGCGGAACTTGCCGCGCGCGACAAGGCGCAGATTGTCGATCAGAACGCCCTCTTCATCCACATTCGTGGCCAGGGGCGTCATCGAGCCGGGCGCCGTGCCGCCGACATCGGCGTGATGCCCGCGCGAGGCGACCCAGAACAGGATCTCGGCGCCGCCCTCGTCGAAAACGGGCGTGACCACGGTGATGTCGGGCAGGTGCGTTCCGCCATTATAGGGCGCGTTGAGCGCGAACACATCGCCCGGATGCACGTCGCCTTCGTTCAGCCGGATCACCGTCTCGACGCTGCGATCCATCGAGCCGAGATGGACCGGCATATGCGGTGCATTGGCCACAAGCGCGCCGTCGCGATCGAATACGGCGCAGGAAAAATCGAGCCTTTCCTTGATGTTGACGGATTGAGCGGTGTTTTGCAGCGCGACGCCCATCTGCTCGGCGATGTTCATGAAGAGATTGTTGAACACCTCGAGCAGGACCGGATCGGCGCGGTCCGTGCCGACCGCCTGCGCGCGGGCGAGTTTCTCGAAGCGGGTCAGAACGATCGCGTCATGCGCGTCGATCTCGGCCTGCCAGCCGGGCTCGACGATGACGGTCTGGTTCGGCTCGATCACGAGCGCGGGCCCGCGCATCACCGCGCCGGGGGCGATGTTCTCGCGCCGGTAGATCGCCGCGTCGTGCCACGCGCCGCCCGAGAAGAACCGCGTCGTCTCGCCGCTTTCGGCCTCGGCGGTGTCGGGCGCTTGGGGCGCAGCCTCGCCCTCGGCGCGGGGCTCGGCGCCCTCGATCTCGACCGACTCGATGATCAGCGGGCGCTCGGGCGTGATAAAGCCGAACTGGGCCTCGTGGGCGGCCTCGAAGGAGGCGCGCGCCCCGTCCATATCGCCCTTGAACGGGGCGGGCAGGGCGGTGTCGGTGCCCTGATAGCGCAGATAAAGCCGCGTTTGCAGCACGGCCGCGCCCTGCGCGATGCCCTGCTGCGACAGCTCGCCCTCGATCTCGGCGCGCAGCGTGTCGATCGCGGCGTCCAGATCGTCCGCGGCGTCCGCCCCGAGCGGCAGCTCGAGCGCCTTCTGACGGCTCGCCGAGACCTTTGCGAGGCCGATCCCGTAGGCCGAGAGCAGCCCCGACAAAGGATGGATCAGGACCGATTTCATGCCAAGCGCGTCGGCGACAAGACAGGCGTGCTGCCCGCCCGCCCCGCCGAACGAGTTGAGCAGATAGCGCGTCACGTCATAGCCGCGCTGCACGCTGATTTTCTTGACCGCATTGGCCATGTTCTCGATCGCGATCGTGATGAACCCCTCGGCCACCTCTGCGGGGCTGCGGCCCTCGCCCGCGCCTTGCGCGATCTCGGCAAAGCGGGCGGCGACGGTCTCGCGGTCCAGCTTCTGGTCCTGC
>JAUNRZ010000083.1:0-3284 GCA_030539455.1 Paracoccus sp. (in: a-proteobacteria)
CGGAAAATGCCGGTTTCGCGCAGATGCTGGAAGATCACGGCATCACCTTTATCGGCCCCAAGGCGGAACATATCCGCATCATGGGCGACAAGATCACCGCCAAGGAAACCGCGCGCGAGTATGGGATTCCGGTCGTGCCCGGCTCGGATGGCGGGGTCGGCGAGGTGGATGAGGCCAAGCGCGTCGCCGCCGAGATCGGCTACCCGGTCATCATCAAGGCCACCGCAGGCGGCGGCGGGCGCGGCATGAAGGTCGCGCATGACGAGGCCGGGCTCGAGGTGGCGTTCCGCACCGCGCGTTCGGAAGCGAAGGCGGCGTTCGGCAACCCCGACGTCTATATCGAGAAATACCTCCAAAAGCCGCGCCATATCGAGATTCAGGTATTCGGCGACGGGCGCGGCCGCGCCGTCCATCTGGGCGAGCGCGATTGCTCGTTGCAGCGCCGTCACCAGAAGGTCTGGGAAGAAGCGCCCGGCCCCTCGATCACCCCCGAGGAGCGCGCCCGGATCGGCAAGATCTGCGCCGATGCGATGTCCGAGATGGGCTATATCGGCGCCGGCACGATCGAGTTCCTCTATGAGGATGGCGAGTTCTACTTCATCGAGATGAACACCCGCCTTCAGGTCGAGCACCCGGTCACCGAGGCGATTTTCGGCGTGGATCTCGTCCGCCAGCAGATCCTCGTCGCATCGGGCGCCGAGATGGAGTTCCGGCAAGAGGATCTGGCGATCAACGGCCACGCGATCGAGGTGCGCATCAACGCCGAGCGGCTGCCGAATTTCGCCCCCTGCCCCGGCAAGATCACCCAGTATCACGCGCCGGGGGGCTTGGGCGTTCGGATGGACAGCGCGATTTTCGACGGCTATGTGATCCCGCCCTATTATGACAGCCTGATCGCCAAGCTGATCGTGCATGGCGCGACGCGGCCCGAGGCTCTGGCCCGGCTCGAGCGCGCTTTGTCCGAGCTGATCGTGGACGGGGTGGACACGACGCGCCCGCTTTTCACCGCTCTGCTGGCCGAGCCTGACATCAGGCGCGGTAATTACTCGATCCACTGGCTGGAACGCTGGCTGTCCGAAAACCTGGCCTGAGGTGAGCGGGCAGAGCGCCGTCGAGGAATTGCTCGACATCTACGCGGCGGGACTTTTCCCGATGGCGCGCAGCGCGGATGAGCCGGAGCTTTATCTGTTCGATCCGCCCGAGCGCGGGATCCTGCCGGTCGGCGGCGTGCATATGTCCCGCTCGATGCGCCGCGTGCTGCGGCGCGAGGGCTGGCGGGCGCGCGCGAACAGCGATTTCGCCCGCATCGTCGATCATTGCGCGGCGCGCGAGACGACATGGATCAACAACACGCTCCGCGCGCTTTACGCCGCGCTTTATCGCGCGGGGCACGCCCATTCGCTGGGGGTCTATGCGGGCGATGAGCTGATCGGCGGCGTGTTCGGCGTCTCGCTCGGCCGCGCCTTTTTCGCGGAATCGATGTATTCGGCGCGGCCGAACGCGTCAAAGGCGGGACTGCTTTACCTCTCGGCGCATCTGGAGCGGCAGGGTTTCGAGCTTTGGGATACGCAATATCCGAACCCGCATCTGGCCTCGCTTGGGGGTGAGACGATCAGCCGCCGCGCCTATCGCGCGCGCCTGCGCGCGGCGCTTGAGGGTGAGGCGGCGAGCTTCGGGGCGGGCGATCTGCCGCCGCTACCGGCTTAGCCCTGACGCTTGCAGCTCAGCACCCAGACATCATATCGCGCGTCGTCCAATGCCGAAAGCGCGGGCGAGGTCGCGATCATCCAGCCATCGAAAATCGTATGCCCGGCGCGGCGATCCACGATCACCATCTGCGCGAAGGCGTCCGAGTTCGGATCGCCCTCGGGATAGCGGCACTCGCCCAGACGCAGGGTCAGCCGCCCGTAATCGACGCTGTCGCCCACATTCATGTCGAGATCGCTCGTGACCGAGGACACCTTGTCGAGAACGCGCAGGATCGCGCCCGACCCGCGGCTCGCCTGTTCCTGCGCCGCGGCGGGGGCCGCCGCGCCAAGGGCGCACAGCACCGCCGCTGCCGCGCCAAATCTGCGCGCGAAGATCACTCGGGCCGCCACGCGTCGTAATCGCTTTGCGCCTGCGGATCGGCGCGGTAGAGCGAGCCTTTGGGATAATACGCGCCCGGCGTTCCGGTCATGTTGGGGCGGTGCGGCAGCTCCCACGCGCGGCGGTGGAACGGGGCCGTGGTCGGCGGCTCGCGGAAGGTGTGGTGCAGCCAGCCATGCCATTCGGCCGGCACGCGGCTCGCCTCGGATTCGCCGTTATAGATCACCCAGCGGCGCCCATTGGCCGATTCGTAATAGCTGTTGCCCTGATCGTCCTCGCCGACTTTCGTGCCGTTGCGCCAGGTCCAGAATTGCGTGTTGAGCGTCTGCCCGCTCCACCAGGTGAAAAACTTGCGAAAAAACGACATCTGCTGATCCTCGGGACTTTGCCCTGTCTATGCCGCAAAGCGCGGCGCAGGTCCAGCGAAAGCGCGGCCGCGCCTAGCCGAGATCGGCGCCCAGAGCCTGCATGACGGTCACAAAATCGGGAAAGGATGTCGCGATCGCGGCGCCGTCATCGACCCTGACCGGCGCGTCGGCCGCAAGCCCGCCGACCAGAAACGACATCGCGATGCGGTGATCGAGATGGGTCGCGACCGGCGCCCCACCGCCCGGCAGGCGGCCCTTGCCGTGGACGGTCATGCTGTCCTCTGTCTCGCTGACCCGGGCGCCGTTCGCGCGCAGCCCCTTGGCCATCGCGTCGATCCGGTCGGATTCCTTCACGCGCAGCTCGGCCACCCCGTTCATCACCGTATCGCCGTCCGCGAAGGCGGCGACGACCGCGAGGATCGGGAATTCGTCGATCATGCTGACCGCGCGACCCGCGGGCACATCCGCGCCGCGCAACTTCGCGTGGCGCACAGTCAGATCGGCGACCGGCTCGCCCCCCTCTTCCCGGGCATTGTCCCAAGTCAGGTCCGCGCCCATCTCTTCCAGAGTGATGTAAAACCCGTCCCGCGTCGGGTTGCGGCTGATCCCCTCGACCCGAATTTCCGAGCCCGGCACGATCGCCGCCGCCGCGACTGCGAACGCCGCCGAGGACGGATCGCGCGGGACGGCAACGCTTTGCGCCGAAAGCTCGGGCCGGCCGGTCAGGGTGATGACATGGCCCTCATCGGTGATCTCGGTGCGGATCTCGGCGCCGAACCCGGCCAGCATCCGCTCGGAGTGATCGCGCGTCGGCTCGGCCTCGATCAC
>JAUNRZ010000083.1:3384-8285 GCA_030539455.1 Paracoccus sp. (in: a-proteobacteria)
GTTGTCGCCATCGCGCCCATGATCAGCCGCACGCCGGTGCCGGAATTGCCGCAATCGATGACGGTCGCCGGCTCGGCAAACCCGCCAACGCCGACGCCGCGCACGCTCCACGCGCCGGGGCCGGTGCGGATCACGCGCGCGCCGAACGCCTCCATCGCGCGGGCGGTGTCCAGCACGTCCTGCCCCTCGAGGAGGCCCGTGATCCGCGTCTCGCCCACCGCGAGCGCCCCGAGGATGAGCGCCCGGTGCGAGATCGACTTGTCGCCCGGTATCGCGGCGCTGCCCCGGAGCGGGCCGGATTTGCGCGATTCCATCGGGGTGGCGGGGCCGTGCGACATCTCAAAACCCTTTCAAAGCAGCGCCTTGCGCAGCATATTGAGCGCGACCAGCCCCAGAAACACCGCAAACGCCCGCTTGAGCCGCTTGGCATCCAGCCGGTGCGCAAGCGCGGCGCCATAAGGCGCGGTCAGGGTGGTCATCACGATCACGATGGCAAAGGCCGGCAGGTTCACCGAGCCGAGCGTGTAGGGCGGCGGCGCCTCGGCCGGGGTCAGCAGGAACAGCGCGACCGAAGGCGCGGCGATCAGCAGCCCGAACCCCGCCGCCGTCGCGACCGCCCGGTGAATCGGCCGTCCATGCAGCGTCATCAGCGGAACGCCGATCGAGCCGCCGCCAATCCCCAGCAGCACCGAGATGAACCCGGTCACGCCGCCCATCGCCCAGACCGAGGGGCCTTTCGGCATCGCATCGGCCAGCCGCCACTCGGACCGGCTGACCAGCATATAAAGGGCGATCACGGTCAGCAGCACGCCGAAAATGATCTGGAGCGTGACCGTCCGAAGCTGCGCGACCATCAGCACCCCCGCCATCGCGCCGATTGCGATCGGCAGCGCCCAGGCGCGCAGGATCTCCCAATCGACCGCGCCGCGCCTTTGATGCGCCATGACCGAGCGCGCCGAGGTCACGATGATCGTCGCAAGCGAGGTCGCAAGGCAGACCTGCATCAGCCCGTCCGAATGATAGCCGAACGCGGAAAAGAGGTAGAAGAACGCCGGCACCAGCACGATGCCGCCGCCGACGCCCAGAAGACCGGCAAGGATCCCGGCGAAAGCGCCCGTCACGGCGAGGAAAAAGACGGCGAGGAACAATTCGGTCATGCGGCTTCCCGGTCAGCTTCTCGCACCTGATCCACCGCCTGATCGTAAAGCGCAAGCCCCTCGGCGGCGCTATTGGCGCGCGATGCGCCCTCGGACAGCGTCCGTCGCCAGCCCCGCGCGCCCGGCTGGCCGTGGAAAAGCCCCAGCATATGGCGGGTGATCTGGTGGAGCCGCGCGCCTTCATCGAGCCACTCGGCAATCAGCGGACGCATCGCATCGGCGGCACCAAGAGCGCTTTCATGCAGCGCGGGCGCGCCCAGCATCGCATCGACCCCGCCGAGGATCTCCCACGGGCGATGATAGGCGGCGCGCCCGATCATCACGCCGTCTAGGACCTCGAGCTGGGCGCGCGCGGCGCTCAGATCGTCGATCCCGCCATTGATCGCGAGATCGAGCCCGGCAAAGCGGCGCTTCATGTCGTGGACAAGCGGATAATCCAGCGGCGGGATTTCGCGGTTATCCTTGGGCGAGAGGCCCTGAAGCCACGCCTTGCGCGCATGGATCGTGACGCGCCTGAGGCCGGCCTCGGCGATGCGGCTCAGAAAGGCGGGCAGCGCCTCTTGCGGGTCCTGATCGTCCACCCCGATGCGGCATTTGACGGTGATCTCGGCGTCCGTCTCTCGCTGCATCGCGCGCACGCAGCGCGCCACGAGACCCGGCGTTTTCATCAGCACCGCGCCGAAACAGCCCGACTGCACCCGGTCCGAGGGGCAGCCGACATTGAGGTTGATCTCGTCATAACCATAAGGCGCCGCAAGCGCGGTCGCGCGCGCCAGCTCGCCCGGCTCCGAGCCGCCGAGTTGCAGCACGACGGGATGCTCCCTTGACGCATAGCCGAGCAGCCGCGCGCGGGGGCCGTGAATGATCGCAGGGGCGGTCACCATCTCGGTGTAAAGCACCGCTCGCGCGGAAAGGCTCCGGTGAAACCCCCGGCAAAACCGGTCGGTCCAGTCCATCATCGGCGCGACCGAGATTTGGTGATCCATCAACTGCCGCGCCATCAGAGCCCCGAACGATCCGCCAGCCGCGCAAGGCGCCGCCGTTCAAAACGATATTTCAAGGAGTTTTATGGTAGCGGAGGAGGGACTTGAACCCCCGACACGCGGATTATGATTCCGCTGCTCTAACCAACTGAGCTACTCCGCCACGGGTGAGGGCGGATGTAAGGCGCGCAGATAGCCGCGTCAAGCGGTTTTTCCGGTCGCTTCCTGCGTTTTCACCTCGTGCACAAGAATGAGTATTTGGACGCAGAAGAAGCAGCGGAGTGCGCCCCGGCCACCCCGGCGCGGCAGCACCGGAACGGATTGTCGCCCGGCGACCGGGGCGGCTTCTCCTGCGGCGGTCATCGGCTCTCCAGCCTGTACCGCCTTTGCACTCAAGCACAGAAAAATGAATAGCCGGTTAACGGCGGCATCTTCTGCGCGAAAATACTCATGAGGCGGCGCTTGCGCAGGGCGGGCTCAGTTCTTGGCGCGGACCACCTGCAACAGCGGCAGCAGATCCGCCATATCGGGGCCATGCGCCTGTCCGGTCAGGGCCTTGCGCAGCGGCATGAAAAGGCCCTTGCCCTTGCGCCCGCTCGCCTCTTTGACCTCTGCGGTAAAGCGCGCCCAGCTTTCGTCGTCATAGGGGGGCGGTGGCAGCAGCGACATCGCCTGCGCGACGAATTCGCGGTCCTCGTCCTCGATCACCGGCTCGGCGCCCTTGGCGCAGATCTCCCACCAACCGGCGAGATCGGCCAGCTTGGTGATGTTTTGCGAGGCGACGCGCCAGAACCGCTCGGCCTGATCTTCCGGCACGCCAAGCGCCGCGATCTCGCCCGCGACCGCGCTGAACGGGAGCGCCTGATTGCGCTCTCGCGTCAGGGGCCACAGATCGCCGGCGTCGAATTTGGTCGGCGAGGCGCCGAATTGCGACAGATCAAACCCGTCGGCGATCTCGCTCAGGCTCATGCGAAGCTCGACCGGCTGGGACGAGCCAAGCCGCGCCATCATCGACACGAGCGCCTCGGGCGCCACCCCCGCCGCGCGCAGATCGCGTATCGACAGCGCGCCGATGCGCTTGGACAGTTCCTCCCCGCCCGCGCCGGTCAGCAGCGAGTGATGCGCAAAGCGCGGCAGCGCGCCGCCGATCGCCTCGATGATCTGGATCTGCGTCGCGGTGTTGGTCACGTGATCGGCGCCGCGCACGATGTCGGTCACGCCCATATCGGTGTCGTCGACGGAGGACGCGAAGGTGTAAAGCACCTGCCCGTCCGCGCGGATCAGCACCGGGTCCGAGACCGATGCCGCGTCGATCGAGATCGGGCCGAGAATGCCGTCCTCCCACTCGATCCGGCTCTGATCGAGCATGAAGCGCCAGTAAGGCGCGCGATCCGCCCGAAGCCGCGCCTTTTCCTCATCGGACAGCGCGAGGCCTGCGCGGTCATAGACCGGCGGGCGGCCCATATTGAGCTGCTTCTTGCGCTTGAGATCAAGCTCGGCCGGGGTCTCGAACACCTCGTAAAGCTTGCCGCTTTCGCGCAGGTTCTGCGCGACCTCGCTGTAACGTTCCAGCCGGTCCGACTGGCGCTCGATGCGGTCCCATTCGATCCCCAGCCATTCGAGATCGCGCTTGATCCCGTCGACATATTCCTCTTTGGAGCGCTCGCGGTCGGTATCGTCGAGGCGCAGAATGAACGTGCCGCCTGCCTTCCTCGCGATCAGATAATTGAACAAAGCCGCACGCAGATTGCCGACATGGATATGGCCGGTCGGAGACGGGGCAAAGCGGGTGGTGGTCATCGTGATGGTCCTTTGGCTGGCGAGCGTGATCTTTCACACGGGCTCGTTTTTGTCCATATCAAGGCGAAAGAGAGGGGCGAATCATGGCAGACTGGACCGACCGGATGGCACCCGAGGCAGGCGAGATCGAAGCGATCGCGCGCGATGTGATCGCCGCGCTGCCCGCCGCCTTTGCCGGCCACGCGCAGGATGTGCGGCTGATCGTGCAGGAGATGGCGGACGCCGAGGTGCTGGACGAGCTGGAAATGGACGACCCGTTCGAGCTGACCGGGCTTTATGACGGCATCCCGATGACCGAAAAGCAGCAATCGAACCCGCAGAGCTTTCCCGACACCGTCTATCTTTTCCGCCGCGCGATCCTTGATGAGTGGATCAGCCGGGGGGATGTCGCGCTGAACGATCTGGTCGGCCATGTGGTGGTGCATGAATTCGCCCATCATTTCGGCTGGTCGGACGAGGATATCGCCAAGATCGACCGTTGGTGGGAATAGATGCGGGCGCTTGTGCAGCGCGCGGCGCGCGGCAAGGTCAGCGTCGGGGCCGAGACGGTCGGAGAGATCGGGCCGGGGCTGGTCGTGCTGGTCTGCGCGATGGCGGGCGATTCCGAGGCCGAGGCGGTATCGCTCGCACGCCGGGTCGCGAAGCTGCGGATCTTTCGCGATGATGAGGGCCGCATGAACCGCTCGGTCCAGGACAGCGGCGGGGAGGCGCTCGTGATCAGCCAGTTCACGCTGGCGGCCGATACGCGCTCGGGCAACCGGCCGGGGTTTTCCTCGGCCGCCCCGCCCGAGATCGCCGAGGCGCTTTATCTGCGCTTTGCGGATGCGCTGCGGTCCGAGGGCATCACGGTCGCAACCGGGCGTTTCGGCGCGGATATGGCGGTCGAGCTGATCAATGACGGGCCGGTGACGATCTGGCTCGATACGGCGGATCGGCGGTAATCTGCCTGCGATTTACGCCA
>JAUNRZ010000083.1:8385-10054 GCA_030539455.1 Paracoccus sp. (in: a-proteobacteria)
CCGGCCGCGCGCCCCATCTGACCATTTCGGCATGGGCCGGGTGCTGCCGCGTGAGCAAGCCATACCCGACCGCGCCGACCGACAGGTTCCCAAATTCACGCGAGGGGCGCCGCCGGGCCACCCGTTGATCGGCCCGCACCCCTGACAGCGCCCGGAAGCGGCGCTTTGGCCGCGCCCGCATGACGGGATGGCGCGGCTTGGAATTTGATGATGACTGAACAAACCAATCGCCGCCCGAAGCGCGGCAATTTCAACAGCGACACCCCGCGCCGCCATCCGCGTCCGGGGCAGAAACCCGCGCCGAAATCGCGCGGACAAGACCATCAGGCCAGCCGGGGCGAGCGTCGCGAGGCGATGGCCCGCCGCGCGCCTGCGCGCGATCCGCTCGAGCAGGGCGCGTTTTTCGAGATGGGCATCGACGCGCGCGTCAACGCCAATATCGCGGCGATGGGCCTGACCGAGCCGACCCCGATCCAGCAAAAAGCGATCCCCGATATTCTGAAGGGGCGCGATCTGCTGGGGCTCGCGCAGACCGGCACCGGGAAAACCGCCGCGTTCGGGCTGCCGATGCTGACCCGCCTGCTGGCGCATGGCAAAAAACCCCTGCCCGGCACCTGCCGCGCCCTGATCCTTGCGCCGACGCGCGAGCTCGCGACCCAGATCGCGCAGAATGTCGAGGCTTACGCCGAGGGCACCCCGATCCGCGCGTTCCGCGTCGTCGGCGGCGCCTCGATCAACGTCCAGATCCAGCGCATCGCGCGCGGGGTCGATGTGCTGATCGCAACGCCGGGCCGGCTGATCGACCTGATCGAGCGCGGGGCCGTCAGCTTTGCCGAAACCGAATATCTCGTGCTCGACGAGGCGGACCAGATGCTCGATATCGGCTTCATCCATGCGCTGCGGCGCATCGCGAAGCTGATCCCGCAGGGGCGGCAGACGCTGCTCTTCAGCGCGACCATGCCCAAGCTGATGGAAGAGCTGGCCGACACCTACCTCACCGACCCGCTCCGCGTTCAGGCGAACCCGCCCGGCCGCGCCGCCGAAAAGATCGAGCAGGGCGTCCATTTCGTCAATCAGGGCGACAAGGCGACGCTTTTGTCCGAGTATCTCTCGAAGCATCCGGGCGAGCTGGCGATCGTCTTCGGGCGGACCAAATACGGCTCGGAAAAGCTGGCCAAGCTGCTGGAAAAATGGGGTTTCTCGGTCGCCGCGATCCACGGCAACAAAAGCCAGGGTCAGCGGGAGCGTGCGCTGCAATCCTTCCGCGACGCCAAGACGCAGGTGCTGGTTGCGACCGATGTAGCGGCGCGCGGGCTCGATATTCCGCAGGTCGCGCATGTCTATAACTACGATCTGCCGAACGTGCCCGAGAATTACGTCCACCGCATCGGCCGCACCGCGCGCGCCGGCCGCGATGGCCGCGCCGTGGCGTTCTGCGCCCCGTCCGAGCTGGGCGAGCTGCGCGCGATCGAAAAGGCAATGAAGGCGCAGATCCCGGTGATCGGCGGCGAGCCCCCGCGCGAGGCGGCCCCTGCCCCGCGCCGCAGCGGCAAGCCCTCGGCGAAGGCGGCCCCCGGCGCGAACAAGCGCCCCGCCCGCCGCCCCTCGCGCCGGCCGAAATCGCAGCAATCGTAAGAAAACGGGCGCGCCATCACGGCGCGCCTTTTTC
>JAUNRZ010000084.1 GCA_030539455.1 Paracoccus sp. (in: a-proteobacteria)
CGACGGCGTCCACCTCGTCCTTGTCCTTGCCCTCGGCGCGGTATTTCTCTTCGATTTTCCACTCGATCGGCAGGCCGTGGCAATCCCAGCCCGGCACATAGCGCGCATCGCGGCCCATCATCTGCTGGCTGCGCGTGATGAAATCCTTGAGCACCTTGTTCAGCGCGTGCCCGATATGAAGATGCCCGTTCGCATAGGGCGGCCCGTCATGGAGAACGAACGGCTTGCGCCCCGCCGCCTTCTCGCGCAGCCGGTCATAGATGCCGATCCGCGCCCAGCGGTCCAGCCATTCGGGCTCGCGCAGCGGCAGGCCGGCGCGCATCGGGAAATCGGTCTTGGGCAGAAAAACGGTATCGCGGTAATCGGGGGTCTGGTCGCTCATCGGCGTTCCTTTTGGCTGGCGTTCGGCATGGCTAAACCCGGCGGCGCAAGACCTCACACCGCCGGGACGCTAATTCGTATCAGGAACGCCATTGATCTCATGCCGCTCTCTATAGAAACGCGGGGCATGGGCTGCAAGGGCAAGGCGCGCCTGCGGCAAAGCGCCATTGGACAAAGGCGGCGCAAGGGTCCAGAGTGGAGGGCATGATAAAGCGCTTTGACGTCGATGAGGGCGACATCTCGCGGGTGGTCAAGCTGTTCTATGCCGCGATCCGAAGGCACGAGATTCTGGGCCCTGTCTTTGCGCGCCATGTCGATGACTGGCCCGAGCATGAGGAAAAGATCGCCCGTTTCTGGCGCAACGCGATCCTGGCCGAGCGGGTCTATGACGGCAACCCGATGCGGGTCCATATGGCGGCGGGCGATGTGAAGGCCGAGCATTTCGCGCCGTGGCTGGCGCTGTTTGATGAGACTTTGCGCCGGACGCTCGAGCCCGAGCCCGCCGCGGCGTGGTCAGCTTTGGCGCACCGGATCGGGGCGGGGCTGCGCATGGGCGTCGAGGATCTGCGCGAAAGGCGGGGCGGCGCGCCGATCCTGCGTTAGGCGGGGCGGCGGTTTCGCGGTATGGCTGAACGGCCGGCGCACGCGCGGGGATCACAAGGGGGAGCCATCATGCAGATTGATTACATCGAATTCACCTCGCCCGATCTGGACCAAACCAAAGCGTTCTTCACGCGCGCTTTTGGCTGGGATTTCAACGATTACGGGCCAGAATATCAGGAAATCGCCGGGGCGGGCCTCTCGGGCGGCATCGCGGCGGGCGCCGCCCGCGCGCCGCTTGTCATCCTGCGCACGGTTGATCTGGAGGCCGCCCTCGCGCAGGTTACTGAGGCGGGCGGCGAGATCACCGCGCCCATCTTCGATTTCCCCGGCGGGCGCCGGTTTCATTTCCGCGAGCCGGGCGGGACCGAGATGGCGGTCTGGTCGGATGTCGCGCCCTAACCCGCAACGTCCTTTTCATATTCGGGCGTGTACACCAGCGACGAGTGATGCACGACGATGCGCACCGTGCCCTTGTCGTCCTTGCGATATTGCCACGTCTTGTCCAAGACCGTCTCGTTGCCGTCCGTGTCCTTCAGGAACACCTTGCCCATGACCGTGCCAACCGCGCCTTCGATGAAAAACGCCGCGTTCTCGTTGCGATAGCCTTCCCATTTGCGCAGCGCAAAGCCGGCATCGCCGGGATATTCGTCCGAATGGCCGATGAAATAGGCAAGCGCCGCGTTGCGGGTGAGGCGGAAGGTCTGCGCGCCCGAGGCAAGGGTCGGCTTGAACAGCACCGGGCCGAGCGCGTAGCCATAGGAATCGTCCAGCGCCTTTTCCGCGACCGGGCGCGCGGCCTCGATACCGCCCTCGCGCCACGCTTTCGAGATCTTCATCAGCGCCACGCCCCACGCCTTCTGCGCCGCCAGAATCTCGTCAACGGTGATGTTGTTGTTGAACGTGGGCGCGTCTTGCGCGACGGCCTCGACCTTGCTTTCGTCGATATCGGTCATGCGGTTCTCCTTTTGCCTCGGGTCAATGCCCGGCAACGGCCACGGTTCCGCCTAGCCCCGTTCGCGCTTGCGGCGGAGCTTGCGCTTGGCCTCTCGCACCTTCGCCTGACCGGGTCGGCGGCGGGCGGCGGTGCCCCGGCGCGCGCGGCGCGGGCCCTGGGCGATGGGCTTGCCTTCCAGCTCCAGCAGCTCCAGCATCAGCCCGCCGGTGGTCGGGATCGCCTCGGCCAGACGCACGGTCACGCGTTGCCCGATCCCGATCTCGAGCCCGGTTTCCGAGCCCTGAAGCACCTGCGCATCGCGGTCGTAATGGAAATACTCGCTGCCGATTTCGCGGATCGGCAGCAGCCCGTCCGCGCCCGTCTCGTCCAGCTTGATGAACGCGCCAAAGCGCTGCACGCCGCTGACCCGGCCGGTCATCTCGCTGCCCACACGCTCGGCCAGATAGGCGGCGAGGTAGCGATCTGTCGTGTCGCGCTCGGCCTCCATCGAGCGGCGCTCGCTTTCCGAGATCTGCTTGGCGGTCTCGCCCAGATGCTCGATATCCCACTCCGAAAGCGCGTCCGCCTTGCCCCAGCCGTGACCGAGGATCAGGGCGCGGTGAACGATCAGGTCCGAATAGCGCCGGATCGGCGAGGTGAAATGCGCGTAGGATTTCAGCGCGAGCCCGAAATGCCCGTAGTTTTCGGGGTGATAATACGCCTGCGTCATCGATCGCAGGGTCGAGATGTTGATCAGCTCATCGAAATCCGAATCCTCTGCCTGCGCCAGAAGCCGGTTGAGGTGGCTGGTATGAAGCACCTGCCCCTTGGACAGCGTAAAGCCGGACGCCTCGGCCACCTCGCGCAGCGCGTCCAGCTTTTCGGGGCTCGGCTCTTCATGGACGCGGAACAAAAGCGGGCGGCGCAGGCGGGTCAGCTCTTCGGCGGCGGCGACATTGGCGAGCACCATGAATTCCTCGATCAGCCGGTGCGCGTCCAGCCGTTCCTTGAAATCCACCGATTTAACGCGGCCGTCGTCCGACAGCACGATCTGGCGTTCGGGCAGGTCGAGATCAAGCGGCTGGCGGCGCCCGCGCGCGGCCACAAGCAGCGCGTAGGCGTCCCAAAGCGGGCGGATCGCGTCGTCCAGCACAAGCACCGCCTGACCGTCCGGCGCTCCGTCCGCGCCCGCCTGCGCCTGTTCATACGAAAGGCTCGCGGCCGAGCGGATCATCCCGCGATGGAAATCATGGCCGATCTTGTTGCCGTCCGCGTCAAGGCGCATCCGCACCGCGATCACCGCGCGGTCCACCCCTTCATGGAGACTGCACAGATCGCCCGAGAGGATATCGGGCAGCATCGGCACCACGCGGTCCGGGAAATAGGTCGAGTTCCCCCGCAGCCGTGCCTCGCGGTCGAGCGCGCTGCCGGGGCGCACATAGAAAGCGACATCGGCGATCGCCACCCAGATCACCATGCCGCCGGGGTTTTTCGGATCGTCATCCGCCATCGCGGCCACCGCGTCGTCACGGTCGCGCGCATCGGCCGGGTCGATCGTGATGAACGGCAAATCGCGCAGATCCTCGCGGCCTTTCATCGTGGCCGGCGTGGCGGCGTCGGCCTCGGCGATCACCTCGTCGGGGAAATCGTCGGGGATATTATGCTGATGGATCGCGATCAGGCTGATCGCGCGCGGGGCCGAGGGGTTGCCGAGCCGCTGGACGATCCGCGCCTGCGGCAGGCCGAGCCGCGTTTTCGGGCCGGTCTGCTCGGCCTCGACCAGCTCGCCATTTTCGGCGCCGGCGCGGTCGGCCTCGCGCACCCGCCATTCGCGGTCCGAGCCCTTGTCGATGGGCAGCACGCGCCCGCCCTCCTTGTCGCTGCGGAAGATCCCGACGATGCGGTGCTGCGCGGTGCCGATGCGGCGGATCAGCCGGGCGAGATAGTTGAAATCCTCGCCGCGCTGCTCGATCAGCCGCGCGAGAAAACGGTCGCCCTGCCCCATCGCCGGATCGGCTTTCAGCGGGCGGTAAAGGATGCGCGGCACCGGCCCGTCGCCGCCATGTTCCAGCGGGCGCACGAACAGATCGCCATCGGCGTCGGGGGCCAGCAACTCGACCACGGTGACGGGCGGCAGGCGCCCCGCGTCGCGATAGGACCGGCGCTTGCGGTCGATCCGTCCCTCATCCTCCAACTCGCGAAGCAGGCGCTTGAGGTCGATCTTTGCCGCGCCCTTCACCCCGAACGCCTTGGCAATGTCGCGCTTGGCCGACGCGTCGGGGTTATCGGCGATCCAGTCGAGGATCTCCTGCTTGCTGGGGAGTGCCATGATCGTCCTTTCCCGGCGCTGAAAAGCCCCGCCTGTTCATGCAGATAAGCCCAAGGCGCGGCTCACAGTTCCAGAGCCATGTCGCGGTGGCTGATCCCGGCGTCGAGATATTCGGGGCCGTAGGCGACAAAGCCGAGCCGTTCATAAAAGCCGATCACCTGCACCTGCGCCGACAGCTTGAGCCGCGCCAGATCGCCCCGCCCGCGCAGATCATCCATCACCGAGCGCATCAGGGCAGCACCCGCGCCGGTGCCGCGCGCTTCGGGCGCGATGCAGACGCGGCCGATCTTGGCCGTGCTGCCGTCGATGAGCACCCGCGCGCAGCCGAGCGCCGCCCCGTTCCCGGTCGCAAGATAATGGAGCGCGTCCGCGTCCAGCCCGTCGCTCTCATCAGCTTCGGGGACCGCTTGCTCTTCGATGAAGACGCGGCGGCGCAGGGCGTGGCAAGCGGCCAGATCGGTGGTGCGCGCAATCTTCATGCGAAGTAACGGCGCAGGATTTCGCCGTAAACGCGGGCCAGATCGCGGATCTGCGCCTCGGGGACTCGCTCATCCACCTGATGCATGAAATGGCCGACCAGTCCGAACTCGACGACCGGGCAGTGATCCTTGATAAAGCGCGCATCCGAGGTGCCGCCGGTGGTGGAAAGGACCGGATCGATCCCTGTCTCGTCCCGCACCGCGCCGCGGACCAGATCGACGAACGGGCCGGGCGCGGTCAGAAAGCTCTCTCCGGTCAGATGCGTTTCGAGATCAAGCCGCACGCCCGTTTCCGCCGCCACACGCTCGGCGCGGGCGGTGAGATCGCGCGTCAGGCTGTCGCCGGTATGGAGATCGTTGAAGCGGATATTCACGACCGCGCGGGCCCGCTGCGGGATCACGTTGCTGGCCGGGTTGCCGCAGTCGATGGTGGTGATCTGAAGCCCGGTCGGGTCGAAATGCTCGGTCCCCTCGTCCAGCGGATTGGCGGTCAGATCGGCCAGATAGCGGGTCAGCGCGTGAAGCGGGTTCTTCGCGCGGTGCGGATAGGCGGCGTGGCCCTGAACGCCCCTTGCGGTGATCTGGAAGGTGATCGAGCCCCGCCGTCCGATCTTGATCATCTCGCCGAAAATATCGGGGTTCGACGGCTCGCCCACGATGCAGACCGACATCGCCTCGCCCTCGGCTTCCATCCAGTCGAGGATCGCAACCGTGCCGTCGCGGCCCGGCCCCTCTTCGTCGCCGGTGATGGTCAGAATCACCGCTCCGTCCTCGGGCGGGCTGCTTTGCACGAAGTCGATGGCGGCGGCGGTGAAGGCCGCGACGCCCGATTTCATATCCGTCGCGCCGCGCCCCCAGATCATCCCGTCCTCGGTGTGGCCGGAAAAGGGTGGGTGCGTCCAGTCAGCCGGATCGCCGGGCGGGACGACATCGGTGTGCCCGTTGAAGCCGAATGTGCGCGCGGCGCCCTTCGCGCCCCAGCGGGCAAAGAGGTTCGGCGTGCCGTTTCGGTCGATGCGCCGGCAAGTGAAGCCCGCCGCCTCGAGCTCGGCCTGGAGTAGCTCCAGCGCGCCGCCCTCTTCGGGCGTGACCGAGGGGCAGCGGATCAGGCGGGCGGTCAAATCGGCGGGGTCGGGCATGGTCTCTCCTGTCAATGGCGGGACGCTACGCGCCGGCCAGCCAGATTTCCAGCCCGCGCCGCACCAGATTTGCGCCGGTCAGCACCAGCAGGATCAGCGTCCAGCGCCGGAACTGCGCGACATCCAGCCGGTCCTGCACCCAAAAGCCCAGCACCATGCCCAGTAGCGCCGGCAGCACCATGAGCGCAGAGAGCGGCACGGTCTGCGCGTTCAGAACGCCCGAGCCGAGATGGGCGAGCGTCAGCACCACGGCGCCGATCAGGAACACCACGCCCTGAATGCGGATCTGGTCCAGCTTGGACGTGCCGACGGACAGCAGATAGACGATCAGCGGCGGGCCCCAGATGCCGGTCACCCCGCCATACGCGCCGCCGATCGCGCCGCTGACGATCTCGGCGCGGCGGGCGTGGTGGACAGGCAGGGCAAGCGGGCGGCCCGAAAGCTGCCACAAGGCGAAGGCGACAATCGGCAGGCCGAGCCCGATCAGGATCACCGCCGTCGGCACGGCGCGCACGAACTGCGCCGAGATCGCGATCATCAGCATCATCGCGGCGATGTGCCACCGCACCTGCCAGGCCGAATCCCACGCCGCCCGCGCGCCTTGCCGGAACGCCTGCATCACATTCGTCACGAGCGTCGGCAGGATCAGCAGCGCAAGCGCCATTTGCGGGGACAGGAACGAGGCGAAGGCGGACATCATGATCATCGGCATCGCAAAGCCGATCGCGCCTTTCACGAAGCCCGAGAACAGCGTGACGCTGATTGCGAGCCAGAAGAGAGTGGGGTCGAGGCCAAACATCGCGGCAGCTTAGCTCGCGCGCCGGGCAAGGCAAGTGGGCCTCCGCCCCGACATATTCATGCGCGGCGCGCGGGCGTTGCGCATTATAGTTGCGCTGCACCTGCATCCGCCCTATTCATGCTGCAACGCCGAAAAGGAGCCGCCATGTCCGAGACGATCCGCGCCGCCAAAGCCCTCCTCCCCGATCTCGCGCGCCTGCAAGACGAGGCGATCGCCGCTGTCCGCGCGAAGGTCGCGCCGGGCGGCAAGGTCGATCCCGAGGCGCTCGAGCAGCACCAGCACGCCGCCCACGCGCTCAGTTGGCTTGCGACCTATATCGAGGCGCTGCGCCAGCTTGCGGCATGGGCCGACCGGCTTTCCGAGGCGGGGGCGATGGGGCGGATCGAGGAGCTGATCTTCCAGATCGGCTTTGGCGAGTATCTGCGCCAGATCGTCTGCGGCATCCCGATGAGCCAGACCGAATTCGCGCGCCTGTCCGATCTGGGGCTCGACTGGGACGGGGGCGACGCGGCGCGGGCTGTGATGGATGGAAACAACGCGCAGGCGCGGGCCGAGTTGGCGCAGCTCATGGCCGATAATGCGGGCCGCGCGACGTTCGGGGCGACCGGGCTCGACGACGATCTGGAAATGGTGCGCGACCAGTTCCGCCGCTATGCCGACGAGCGGGTGATCCCGAACGCGCATGAATGGCACATGAAGGACGAGTTGATCCCGCTTTCGATCATCGAAGAACTGGCCGAGCTGGGCGTGTTCGGCCTCACCATCCCCGAAAATCTCGGCGGGCTGGGGATGTCGAAAGCGGCCATGGTGGTCGTCTCGGAAGAGCTGTCGCGCGGCTATATCGGCGTCGGCAGCCTCGGCACGCGCAGCGAGATCGCGGCCGAGCTGATCCTTGCCGGCGGCACGGACGCGCAGAAATCGCACTGGCTGCCGCGCCTCGCCTCGGGCGAGATCCTGCCGACCGCCGTGTTCACCGAGCCGAACACCGGCTCGGACCTCGGCAGCCTGCGCACCCGCGCCGTGCGCGCGGGCGAGGATTGGGAGATCACGGGCAACAAGACATGGATCACCCATGCCGCGCGGACCCATGTGATGACCCTTCTGGCGCGGACTGAACCGGACACGACCGACTGGCGGGGCCTTTCGATGTTTCTGGCCGAGAAAACCCCCGGCACGGACGAGGCCCCCTTCCCCGATCAGGGCATCACCGGGGGCGAGATCGAGGTTCTGGGCTATCGCGGCATGAAGGAATACGAGCTCGGCTTTGACCGCTTCAAGGTCAGGGGCGAGAACCTTCTGGGCGAAAAGACCGGTCAGGGCTTCAAGCAGTTGATGCAGACCTTTGAATCGGCGCGCATCCAGACCGCCGCGCGCGCCATCGGCGTGGCGCAATCCGCGTTGGAGCTTGGCCTTCGCTACGCGCAAGAGCGTCAGCAATTCGGCAAGCCCCTGATCGCTTTCCCGCGCGTTTCCGGCAAGCTCGCACTGGCCGCCGTCGAGATCATGATTGCCCGCCAGCTCACCTATTTCAGCGCCTGGCAGAAGGATCACGACCGCCGCTGCGATCTCGAGGCGGGGATGGCCAAGCTGCTTGCCGCCCGTGTCGCTTGGGCAACAGCCGATAACGCATTGCAGATTCACGGCGGCAACGGGTTTGCGCTGGAATACCCGATCAGCCGGGTGCTCTGTGACGCGCGTATATTGAATATTTTCGAGGGAGCGGCGGAAATTCAGGCTCAGGTCATCGCGCGGCGGCTGCTTGACTGACGATTCAGTGAGTTGACCATTTGACCTTCAGGTGACAAGCGGCGATCATATTTGATTGAAGCTGAACCCAAGGATGCTGCCATGATCCGCAAAATTACCGTCGCGGCGCTTGCTGTGACCACGCTTGCCGCCTGCGATCCCGTCATCGGCCAAGGCCCGCATGACCCGCTCGCCATGATCCCGACCGGGGGTTATGTTCTGTTCAATATCGGCGGCGAGGTGCTTTCGACGCGCCACACCACTATCGACGTTCAGCCCGGCGGCATCACTGGCCGCACCGGCTGCAACAACTTTGCCGTCGCGACCTCGGGCACCCCGCCCGAGCTTCAGGTCGGCGAGATTCAAAGCTCGGGCCTCACCTGCCGCTGGAGCGATCAGGAAAACCGTTTCTTCAACGCGCTGCGTCAGGCGAACCGGATCACCTACGAGGACGGCGTGCTGCGCATCGGTGGCGGCCCCGCGACGCTGACGTTTGAATACGGCACGCTCGCGACCCCGCCCGGCCCGATCGGTCGCAACCTGCAATAAGCGCCGCTCGCGGTCTCACGCATGAAGGGCGCAGCCTTGCCGGGCTGCGCCCTTTCCCTTTGCGCGCCGCCGCGCCGGATAGAACCTGCCCGCGCTTCGTGCCAGACTGGCGCTGAACGGAAAAAGGGAGAGCATCATGCGCATCGGTTGCCCGAAAGAGATCAAACCGCAGGAATTTCGCGTGGCCCTGCGTCCCAATGCCGCCGCCGAGGCGGTGCTGCGCGGCCATCAGGTCATGATCGAGACCGGCGCCGGGCTGGGCGCGGGCTATGAGGACGACGCCTATATCGCCGCCGGCGCCGAGATCGTGCCGGATGCGGCGGCGCTTTTCGATGCGGCCGAGATGATCGTGAAGGTCAAGGAACCGCAGGCGGCCGAACGCGCCATGCTGCGGCAGGGACAGCTGCTGTTCACCTATCTCCACCTCGCGCCCGACCCCGATCAGACGCGCGATCTGCTGGCATCGGGCGTCACCGCCATCGCCTACGAGACGGTGACCGGCGCGGGCGGAGGGCTTCCGCTGCTCGCGCCGATGTCCGAGGTGGCCGGCCGGCTTGCACCGCAGATGGGCGCATGGGCGATGCAGAAGGTGAATGGCGGCTCGGGCGTTCTGATGGGCGGCGTGCCCGGAGTGCGGCCGGCGAATGTGGTCGTGATCGGCGGCGGGGTGGTCGGCACCGCTGCGGCGCGCGTTGCGGCGGGGATGGGCGCGAATGTGACGGTGCTGGACCGCTCGGTCCCCCGTCTGTCCTATCTCGACGATATCTTCATGGGCCGGCTCACGACCCAATACGCGACCGCCGCCGCAACGGCCGAGTTGCTGCCGGCCGCCGATATGGTGATCGGCGCGGTGCTGGTCCCCGGTGCGGCTGCGCCCAAGCTTGTCGCGCGCGAGCAGCTTGGGACGATGAAGCCGGGCTCGGTGCTCGTGGATGTGGCGATCGATCAGGGCGGCTGCTTCGAGACCTCGCGCGCGACCACGCATCAGGACCCGATCTACGAGGTGGACGGCATCATCCATTACTGCGTCGCCAATA
>JAUNRZ010000258.1 GCA_030539455.1 Paracoccus sp. (in: a-proteobacteria)
CCGCTGGACGGCCAGCCCGGCAAGCGCGGCTTCGATGCGTTCCTGCGCGCGTTCGAGGCCGGGCTGCTGATCCGGGTGACGGGGGATATCATCGCGCTCTCGCCGCCGCTGATCATCTCGGAAGATCAGATCGACGAGCTGGTCACGACGCTCGGGGATGTGCTGAAGGCGGGCTGAGGGGGGCCTGCGCCTATTGATCGCGCGCCGCGATGCCGTCCAGCCATTCGGCGACTTCGGGGCCAAGCGCCTCGACGATCGCCGCCACGCCCTCCGCGTTGGGGTGGATGTGGTCGGCCTGCATCAGATCGGAAAACCGCTGCCCGGTTGCGTATTTCTCGGAAATCGGGGCGAGCAGATCGGGGTAAAGCGCGGCGCCGTATTCCTCGGCCAGCTCGGGATACATCGCCTCGAACGCGTCGCGGAACTCGGGGCCGTAATTGCCCGGCGCGGGCAGGCCGATCAGCATCGCCGAGGCGCCCGCTTCGGTGATCGCAGTCAGGATCCCGCTCAGATTTTCGCGGCTCGCGGCCGGATCGATCCCGCGCAGCAGATCGTTGCCACCAAGCGCGACGATAACGCCCGCCGGATCATCGCCAAGCGTCCAGCCGATCCGCGAGAGGCCGCCCGCCGTGGTGTCCCCGCTGACGCCCGCATTGATCACATTGACGTCATGACCCGCCGCGCGCAGCCATGCCTCGAGCTGCGCGACCAGCCCGTCCTGCTGCGCGAGCCCGTAGCCCTGGGTCAGCGAATCGCCCAAAGCGGCGATGGTCAGGCTCTCGGCAGCGGCCGGCGCCGCGAGCGGGGCTGCCCATAGCGCAAGCGCCATCAGCAGCCTCGCGCCCTTGCGCCGCAGGCCAAAACCCCGATATGCCGCGCTTGGCAATGAACGGAGGCTGTGTCTCATGAGCGATCCCATCTTGCAGCTAAAGGGTGCGAGCCTGACACTTGCGGGCAATGCCGGGCCGGTCGAGATATTGCGGGGCATCAGCCTTGATGTCCACCGGGGCGAGACGCTTGGTCTGGTCGGGCCGTCCGGGTCGGGGAAATCCTCGCTGCTGATGCTGATGGGCGGGCTGGAGCGCGCCACATCGGGGCGGATCGCCGTGCTGGGGCACGATCTGGGCGCGATGGACGAGGATGCGCTTGCGCGGCTGCGGCGGGCGCATATGGGCGTCGTGTTCCAGTCCTTCCACCTGATCCCGAGCATGACCGCACTGGAAAATGTCGCAACGCCGCTTGAGCTCGCGGGCGCGCCCGATGCGTTCGAGCGCGCGGCCGAGGCGCTTGGCGCGGTCGGGCTCGGGGGTCGGCTGGACCACTACCCGGCGCAGCTTTCGGGGGGCGAGCAGCAGCGCGTCGCGCTCGCCCGCGCGGCGGCCCCGCGCCCCGAGATCCTGCTGGCCGACGAGCCGACGGGCAATCTCGATGCGGCGAATGGTCAGGCAATCATGGACATGCTGTTTGGCCTGCGCGAGCGCGCCGGCGCGACGCTTGTGCTGGTGACGCACGCCCCCGAGCTCGCCGCGCGCTGCGACCGGGTGATCGCGCTTGAGGACGGGCGGATCGCGGATGAGGGCGCTGCGCAGGGCGGGCGGTTGATGTCGGGCGGCGGTGCGCGGGGTGCGGGCGAGAGCAATGAGGCGCAGGGCGGCGGCGCGGCGCTTGGGGGCGTGCCGCTAGATGATCGAGGGGCGACGGAGCGCGCCGAGGCGGCAAAAACAGCTGAGCAGGTAGAGGCAGCGGAGGCAGCGGAGGCA